>JAJCYL010000278.1 GCA_029262955.1 Cytophagales bacterium
ATGTATAGTGGATGGTGGGTTCCTAATGCGGTAGCGCGGATTTCTTTGGCCTCCAGGAGAAGTTTAGAAGCCAGTGAATTGCTGCCCAATTGCATATAAACAAGTGCAATATTGTTGAGCGTGGTGGCATAACGTTGATGTTGGTTGCCATAGATCACCTTGTCCATATCAAGAACCTTGACATAGAGGTTGAGCGCCTCACCCAAATCACCCAAACTTTTATGAGTGCCAGCCAGATTATTCAAAGCACTTGCGTAATCAGGATGCATGCTTCCAAACATCTTTCTAAAACCATCTGCACTTTGAGTGAAATATTCGAGCGCCTTATCTGTTTCCCCGAGTTTCATGTAAATCGTACCCAGGTTGTTTTGCATATATGGTTTGATTGCGGCCATATTTTCTGTGAGATGATTGGCATCTTCCAGGTATTTATTGGCAGATTGGAGGTCATTGATCTTATAGTAAAGCATTCCCAATCCATTGAGAGTTTCCAGCACAAACAATGAATCGTGGGAGTAACTCTTATTTTTCACCTCAAGGTTATGTAACAGATAATTCTCGGAATCCGAGTATTGTCCCTGTTCAATTTTGAGCGCCGAAAGTCTATCAATTGCCGTCAGGTAAAGGAGTTCATCAGATCCTTTGGCCATCTCAATCGCCTTTGTGAGGTGTTCCTCTCCTAATTCCATATCTCCAAAGTGGCGGTAGGTGGTACCAATTTCGATTAGCATATTAACCTTGAGAGAATCGTTGATGTTGATTTCTTCACCAATAAAATTGGCCGCATTAAGGGCGGTCAGACTTTCGTTAAATTTTCCTATTTCCCGATAGAATACACCTTTGGTGTATTGGTGCATTACATTTTCAATACTGCGGTAGCCATATTCGGTCTCGATAATTTTATCAGCGTATTTAAGGAAACCAGCCGCTTTGTCAAATTCCCCCATCTCCTGGGTAAGTGTGGACAGGTTATAATAAGAATCGAGTAACTGGGCATTAAGAGAATCAGTAGGTGAGTAGGCAATCGACATCCCAAAGGCATAACGAGCATTAGGTTGATCTTTTGCCTCCCAAAAGGCTAAACCCAGGTTGTTATAAACAGCTATTAGGCCAATGTCAAGATTGCATGTCCCCCGGTCTAAATTTTCCATTAAGGCCATGCCATAATAGATCGTCTTCTCCCGTTGAATGCTCTTATAGGCTTCAATACTATCTAGTAGTTGTAGGCAGGTTTGGGCGCTCACTACGGTCGTATGGCCAAAAAGGCTAAGAACAAATGCTAATAAAATTGACCTCATAATAATGTGAGGTCCAATTTAAGCAGTTTAGCCTTATGGAGCCCAATATTCATAACAAGGGAGTACATCAAATTATGCTAAGACCTAAATATCATAATTTGATGTACTCCCTTCGGATCTATCGTTGTAAAATCATGCGTTTAGTGTCAATGACTTTACCATCTGTAATTAAAGTGAATAAATACATTCCGGCTTCCAGTTCATAGGCTTGGATACTGATGGAAGTATTTTCCCTATTATTAACTGGAATGGTTTTTAATTGCACCCCTTGAAGATCATAAATAATAATTTCAGCGCTGATCACTTCCTGAGGTAGATGCATTTCAATTTTAGTTTCCGTCGAAAACGGGTTTGGCCTGTTCTGTATTAATTCAGTTTTTTCAAGCAGTCCAAAATCGTCTTGACCATAAGTGATAGTGCTTGTTTTCAATTCTTCAATTTTCGTTTTTCAACTCATCTATTGTGACTTTTTGTTTATTAACCATAGTACTAAGTTCTTCGGACTTCTTGATTGGTGAGATCACCTTGTCCTGAATGCCGAAATTCCCAAAGCCATAATTGAAAGCCAATACAGATTGGGACTGACCACTCAGTGGCCCGAGGTAAAGACAAATAGCTGTGAAGATTGTAACCTTGAATTTGGTAAAACCCATTCCATTTTTTTATATGGGTTAATACACGCACGGGGTAGATAACCCTGACTTGTTATTTGTTATGTCCTGATTAATAATGATACCTCTTTTTGAATGCCAGCGGGTTCTCTTTGGTTACTCTCTTAAAGACCCTGTTGAAGTAGGAGACACTTTCGAAACCGCATTTGAAACAGGTCTCTGTAATGTTTTGATCTGTCAAAAGTAACTTCTTGGCTTTGTCTATACGATAGTGGTTGACAAACTCAGTAAAAGTCAGTCGGGTCATTTTCTTAAAATACCGACAAAAGGCTTCATTAGTAAGGTTACTTAAATCTGCGATTTCTCGGATTTCAATTTTTCGTTGATAGTTTCGATCTACAAAGGCATAAATGGCCTTGAGCCTCTCTTTGTCTCTGGATGTATACTGGTTCTTGACTGAATGTTCATGCAATAGCTCCTGGTCATCCGCTTTAGCGAGTACCTGAAGAATACTCAATAATTCAAGTAATTGATTGAAAGGAGCAAGGTTGGGAAGCGTTTTTAGCCTTTGCCCTATCAATTGCTTTGATTGCTGCCCAAAGGCAACCGCATGCATGGATTTTTCAAACAGATGGTTGATGGCCGTTAATTCAGGTATTGCATATAGACTTCTGGATTGGAAATCTGGTTTTAGATGTACCACAATTTTTTCATAGGGTGTCTTTATGCCATAATCGAAATTAAGGTGTGGGATATTTGAACCAATTAATACAAGGTCACTTCCTTTGAACTGCGAAATATGATCCCCAACATGCCTGGTGCCATCAGCTCCTTCGATAAAGACCAACTCATATTCAGGATGAAAATGCCAATAAAAAAAATCACTTAGGTTGGGATTGACCATGATACTAAGTGAAGCTTCTTCATTGATAGATAACTCCTCGAGTTCAGTTTTCAGGTCCGTCATTTTAATAAAAATACCTAATTATTGATATTATTTGTTTGATAATATCAATATAA
>JAJCYL010000279.1 GCA_029262955.1 Cytophagales bacterium
TTTACCTGTCTTATAAGAGTAGTCACCATATACAGCGGATGCATTCATAAACAGTTTAGGCGTTATTTGACTATTCCATCTAAACGTAGCTGTATTATTACCCCATCGACGTAGCTGATCTTCCCCAATTTTATTCCGGTCGTAGCCGAGGTACCCTGACAGGTAGATTGTATTTTTTTTATTTATTCTAAAATTAAACTTCGTGTTAACATCGTGGAAGCTGGCCCGGCTTTCCCTAAAGCTAATTTCATTATTAAAATCGAAAAAACTAAAATTCGTAAATGAAGATCGAGCAGAGACAAGAAAGGAGCTTCTGTCTTTAACAATTGGTCCTTCAACCATTAATCGAGTTGATGCCACTCCAGTACCACCAGTTATGTGAAAATCCTGGTCATTGCCCTCTCTTTTTCGAACATGGATGACAGATGAAGCTCGACCACCATAGGATATGGGAATACCACTTTTATAAATTTCTATCTGTTTGACTGCGTCTGGGTTGAATACGGAAATAAGACCAAATAAATGTGATGAATTGTAAATCGGGGCCTCATCCAGGAGAATCAAGTTTTGATCTATCGTGCCACCCCGAACATTTAGTCCGATAGCATCTTCACCAAGATTACTAATGCCAGGGAGTAGGAGAGAGCCTTGAAGGACATCCACTTCCCCAAGGAAGTAAGGAATTTGACTCATCGTGGCTATATCCATTTTATGATGGCCCGTGGATTCAAAATCCAGGATATAGTCTCGGTCGAGAGAGGAGATAATCACTTCTTTCAGTTCAGGTGCTTTGGGGTTTAGGTCGAAGTTTATTCTCCTGTTCTTTCTCAAAATTAATTCCTCACAGGTGGATTCATAACCCAGATAGCTCGAATTAAGTTGATAATCTCCTTGTCTCAATGAAATAGAATAAAAACCATACTCATTGGTTGTGGCTCCAATATTCAGTGAGTCTATCCAGACATGTGCGCCAATCAGTAATTCACCAGTACTTCTGTCTTTAACAATACCTCGGATGGTAACCTTTTTTCTAAGGCGCTTGGAAGATTTATAGAGTAGTATGGCATTACCAGACAACTCATAGGTTATTTTCTCATCATTGAGAATGGTAATTAGATGCTGATGGACAGTGCGAGAGACAGTTTTTATCTTGACATATTTCCCTAAAGGCAGAGAGTTGTCACTGTAAGAAAGGTTGACGTCATTGTCAATTATCTCTTGTAAAAGAGATTCAACAGTCCTGATTCCAGGTTCAAGCGAGATAACCTTGTTGAGAAGAGATGTTTGTGAAAAAGCACAAAGTGACAGGAACACCAGCAGAATTGATGCTAAGCATTGAGTAAACCACCTACTTTTAATAATCCGACCGAACTCCAAGAACACTAATTTTCTCCCTCCTTACAAATCTATCAAAAGACAGATAATTGGGAGTGATTTCGGCGAGGGAATATTAACAGCCCTGGCCGCTAAGTAGGTAACCTTTTTCGGTTCGTTTTAATTCGGCTGAAAGTAATTTTTTGATGACTCCTAATACTTCTTCTATTGACTGGTTGTCAAATTTTGAGGTAATAAGGCAATTACCCAGAGACATGTTTTCAAGTGAGATTTCTATTTTATAATAATTCGTAAGCTCCTTACAAACTTTTTTTAATGGTGTTTTATTGAACACCATAATGCCTGTTTGCCAGGCCATTACGTTCAGATTAACAATATTTTGTCTGATCATATTATTGGAGACAATTTCAAGAATCGCTTCTTCACCCGCTTTAAGAACCACTTTCTTTTTATCATCATCAGTGTCAGTGAATGATACAGTGCCACTCTTAACACTAACCTGATCATCACCATTTATTAGTGATTTGGCGTAAAAGGAGGTTCCTAATACCTGTATTTGTGAGTTTTGGAGTGCGATACTAAAAGGGAGGTTAACGTTTCTTTTGACGTCAAAAAAGCCTTCTCCGGTTAATTCAGTGGCCCTTTCATCATCAGTGTAGTTAAAACCTAATTTAGAATTTTCTTTAAGCCATACTCTTGAACCATCTGGTAATTCGTATTCTATTCTTTGATCAGAACTAGAAATATATTTCCAGTTAGAGCTTGAATTTGCGACATAGACCCAAGTCACTGCAATAAGCGCAATACTAGCTGCAATACCCGATATCCATCTTGTAGTGGACGAGAAACCGCGATGTGTGACATTTAATTGGGTACCTCCGGTAAGCTCGTTGACTCTATTCCAGGCTTTATCTATATCTGGATCAAAATTGGATTGGTCTGTAGAAAACCAGATTTTCTCCAATTTTCTTAATTCAATTTGATTAACGGTCGATTCATTCGCCCATCCTTCAATGGTGCGTAGTTCTTTTGGAGTGCAACTACCTGAAAAGTACTTGCTAAGTAGGTCCTGAGTTTTAGTAGACATTAGTAAAGGAAACTTCAACTATATGTCAATGTAAAATCATATTACCCCCAAAGTGCACCAATTATTTTTTGGGTAATTGGTATGTTCTTCAAATACCCTTTATCTAAATTGCCGGCATGCAGGTAAGCGTGGAAAAAATAGCGGAATTGTTAAATGGGTCAATAGATGGAGAATCAGGCATCATAGTAGACAATTTGGCCAGTTTAAGTGATGCTAATTCCTCATCACTTTCATTTTTGGCTAATACCAAATACGAGAAGCATCTATATGGGTCACGGGCTGCAGCAGTATTAGCTAATGAAGAATTTGTTCCAAAAAAAGGTGAGAAAACACCAATAATTATACGCGTTGAGGATCCATATTCGGCTTTCGCGGTGGTTTTGGAACAGTTTGAAAGATCAACAGTGATTGCTAAAAAAGGTATTGAACAACCAGTTTACCTCTCATCAAAATCGAATTTGGGCAATAATGTGTATCTGGGAGCATTTTCGTATGTGTCGGATAGTGTGATTATTGGGGATAATGTCAAGATATACCCCCAAGTTTATATCGGAGAAAACGTCACCATTGGGAAAGGCACGATTATCTTCCCAGGAGTCAAAATATATGCCAACTCAGTGATTGGCACTTACTGTACCCTGGAGGCAGGCGCTGTTATTGGTAGCGAAGGATTTGGTTTTGCTCCGCAAAAGAATGGCAGCTTGAAGAGAGTACCTCAGATTGGTAATGTCATTTTGGGAGATCATGTCAGTATTGGATCCAACACCACAGTCGATCGAGCTACCGTTGGATCAACCTCCATTGAATCGGGTGTCAAGCTTGATAATCAGGTACATATTGGTCACAATGTCACAGTTGGGGCTAATTCAGGAATTGCGGCTCAGACTGGTATTGCCGGTTCTACTAGTATTGGAAGAAACTGTATGCTTGGTGGGCAGGTGGGAATTGTGGGTCATCTCGACATCGCCAACAATACACAAATAGCACCCAAAGGAGGCGTCATGTCGTCCATAAAAGAAGAGGGCAGGGTCTTATTGGGTGCGCCAGCTATGGATTTCGCCCATACCAAAAAGGTTTGGGTGGTTTGGAAGAAATTGCCCGAAATGCAGAAGAGACTGGAAGCCCTGGAATCCATGATAAAAATCACCAACCCTAAATAATGAGTGTAGACTGTTCCATTTCTTAAGTCATTATTTAACTTTGCACTTCATTTATACAGGTATATATGCGCAGTTTAGGTGCAATTCACGATCCCGTTGCTAAGAAGC
The DNA here is from genome assembly GCA_029262955.1 of Cytophagales bacterium. Taxonomy (GTDB): domain Bacteria; phylum Bacteroidota; class Bacteroidia; order Cytophagales; family Cyclobacteriaceae; genus JAJCYL01. Next base: position 3,691 of record JAJCYL010000279.1, read on the forward strand.
CAGAATTATCCTCATTCGATAAATTTTTTTCCCGCTTTATTCGGGATGAACGGGATCTGCCATTTATATACCTAAGCCTGAGGATCAGCTTGACTGTGATACCACTTGGCATATTGCTGTATACCCCTTTACTCCAGGGATGGCTGTGGTATGCAGTTGCTGCGGTGAATCTCACGTTGGTCTCGTTATACTTTCTTGGGCCTTACACCTTGATGTTGCATAATACCAGTCACAGGAAGTTCTTCAAAAGTGATTACTACTTACTCAATAAATACATTCCCTGGATTTTAGGACCATTTATGGGACAATCACCGGAGTCCTATTTCAGCCACCATATTGGTATGCATCATCCGGAGAATAACCTGAAAGAGGATAAGAGCTGCACCATGTTCTATCAAAGGGATAGCATCTCTGGATTTATGACTTACTATTTAAGGTTTATGTTAATTGGTTTCTTTGAACTGTATGAATACCATACCAAGAAGAAAAAAACCGTGATGAGGAGAAACCTGATTAAGGGTGAGATGACCTGGTACCTTTCCGCAATTTTATTGTCTCTTTTTAATTGGCAGGCTACACTATTTGTATTTATTCTTCCATTCATTGTTGTCCGGTTTGGAATGATGGCTGGAAACTGGGCACAACACGCCTTTATTGATAGAAATGACCCCTCTAATTGCTTTACCAATAGTATTACCTGCATAAATTCCGTCTACAACAAACGCTGTTTTAATGATGGCTATCATATTGGACACCACTTTCATCCAGCGATGCATTGGACAGATATGCCGGGTAATTTCGAAAAGAATAAAGATCAATACGCGGAAAACAGGTCTATTATATTTGAAAAACTTGATTATTTTATGATCTGGCTGTTCCTCATGCTTGGCAAGTATAATTGGCTGGCGAACAACTTTATAAACATTAATGACACCTTCAAGTCTGAAGAAGAAGTAATCTCCCTCATGAAGGAACGCACTCGTAAAATTTCTGCAGTAGCTTAACCTTCTTATGTCAATCTGTCACCAAAACGAAACAGGCATAGTATTGGCATTAATCGAGTTTCAAGAATAAGGAATGACTAAAATTAGATCAACAACCGTTATCGCAATACGTCACAATGGAGAAGTGGCCATTGGAGCAGATGGACAAGCCACTATGGGCAATACAGTGGCCAAGAGCAACGTGAAGAAAATACGAAAGCTTCAGGACGGTAAAATTGTGACCGGGTTTGCAGGTTCAACTGCCGATGCATTTACATTGTTGGAGCGTTTTGATGAAAAATTAAGCACCTATGGCGGGAACATGAAACGGGCAGCAATTGAATTGGCCAAGGACTGGAGAACCGATCGTTATTTAAGACGCCTGGAAGCCATGCTAATCACTGCGAATAAAGATGAGGTTTTAATCGTTTCGGGTACAGGTGATGTAATTGAACCAGACCATGACATTGCCGCCATTGGTTCTGGCAGTATGTATGCTCAGGCAGCTGCGCTGGCTTTAAAAAAGCATTCCAGCAAACTATCAGCTGAGGAAATGGTTAAGGAGAGTCTAAATATCGCGGCTGATATCTGTATTTACACAAATCACAATTTAGTTGTAGAAAAGGTCGTATAACCAAAAATGGACCTTAGCAGCTTATTTCAGGTTGAATCTCTCATAGCTCTACTCACCCTTACTTTCCTTGAGATTGTATTGGGGGTCGATAACATCATTTTCATTTCTATTGTTTCCAATAAGCTACCAGAGGAACAAAGGGCCAGGGCGAGGAATATCGGCCTACTATTGGCATTAGGATTCAGAATTGCCCTACTTCTAGGCATCACCTGGATCATCAGTTTTACACAGCCGCTTTTCACCGTTTTTGAACAAAGTTTTAGTGGGAGAGACTTAATACTGCTAACTGGTGGTATTTTTCTTCTTTTTAAGAGTACCATGGAAATTCATCACAAGATGGAAGGACTTGAGAGGGGAGACAAAAACTCCGGGGGAGCCCAGGCAACCTTAGCTGCAGCTATTGGTCAAATAGTAGCACTGGACATAATTTTCTCTTTCGATTCGATACTTACTGCGATAGGGTTGACTAATAATATCACGCTCATGGTCATTGCGGTGGTTATTGCTTTAGGTGTAATGATGGCCTTTAGTGGAAAAATAAGCAGTTTTATTGCCAAGCACCCAACCCTGGAAGTATTGGCACTTTCTTTCCTGATCCTAATTGGCTTTATGTTAATGATCGAAGCATTCGGCCATCATGTACCCAAGGGATATATCTATTTTGCCGTTTTCTTCTCCTTAATAGTGGAGGTGCTCAATATTCGCGTCAGGAAGAAATCAACTCCAATACATCTGAAAAAGAGATTGGAATAACTGTTTATGGTTGAAGCGTATACTAAAGATTTAGACGAAGCCATTGCTCAGCTAAAAGAGGGCAAACCATTCCTCAGGAAGAAATAGAAAAGGAACTTTAGGAGTGAGAGAAAATTAGAATGGACAGAGAAGGCCAAATCTTCTTTGGATTATAACTGTGAGCACATTGGACAAGATTCACCAAGTAGTGCGGAGAAGGGTAAAAAAGGAATTCTTCCGAGAGCCAATAAGTTGTTTGGAGACTACTATTTGGTAGCCTCTTTTTTGGTATTTCTCATCAAGAATATTTTTATAGAACTGAAACAGGTTATAATTATTATTTTTGACACATCAGTTCTTCAAACACTGAAAATTTTTGAAACTTCATTTCATTTCATTTGACGATTCCTCAACCCAGCAGTTTGCTGAGGCTCTTGATCGAAATCATGAGATCTCATCGGGCCCTGATGGCATTGATACCTCTTTTGATGGTTTAATCGTTGGCAAGGACACCCCTGGGAATTCCGAGTTGGTCCTCAGAGCCTCTGAGAAGGGAGTGCCTATTTATTCTATCGTTGAGCTACTTTATACCTTAAGTGAAGATAAGCAACGAATCGTTATCACAGGAACTCACGGAAAGACAGCTATCGCCTCCTGTATTGTTCATGTTCTTTCTTCCTTGAAAAAAGAAGTTGATTACTTTATTAATAGCCCAAGGTCTGATCAAAACCCTTCAGTAAAAATTTCTGATGCACCTGTTATTATTATTGAAGGAAGCGCTGATCGTTGTTCCGGATTTGATAAAAGGCCGCAGTTTCTTGCATTTAATCATCACATGGCACTGATTACCCAGTTGTCTCACGAATTAAAGGACCTGTATGCTTCTTTTGATGAGTACGTTAAGCAATTTGATAAATTGGCGGATACCACCCCTAAAGGTGGAACAGTGATCTATTGTGAAGAAGATAATTTAGTAACTGTAATTGGAGGTAAAGAAAGGGATGACGTTAGAAACATTCCTTATTCATCGCATCCTGGAGAAATATCTAATGGTGTAATGACGTTGGTTCATTCAGAAGGTAATGTCAAGTTGAAAGCTTCGGGTGATCATGATTTGCAAAACATAGGAGGTGCTTTGGCTTTACTAAAACGCTTAAGTGTTACTGAAGAACAGTTCTACAAGGCCATGGAGAGTTATGAACCAAAATGATGAAGTTGTTAGATGCCATTAAATCTTAAAAATCCCCTTGTTTTTTTTGATCTAGAAACTACGGGAATCAATGTTGCTGAAGATCGCATTATTGAGCTTTCATTTGTGAAACTAACTCTCAAAGGAGATAGAGTAGTGAAGACACAGCGATTAAACCCTGAACGATCAATACCTAAAGAGTCTACACAGTTCCACGGGATTACAGATGAGGATGTGAGAGATGCGCCGACCTTTAAGCAAGTAGCCAGGGAGTTAGTGCAATTCTTGGAAGGGTGTGATTTATCAGGTTTTGCAGTAATCAAGTTTGACGTACCCATGCTGGTAGAAGAATTTTTGAGAGCAGATGTCGAATTTGAAATAAAAAACAGGAAGATTATTGATTCTCAGAAAATTTTCCACCTGATGGAGAAAAGGAATCTTTCTTCAGCCCTACAGTTTTACTGCAATAAAGAGCTTGTTGATGCGCATAGTGCTGAGGCGGATACTATCGCTTCTCTGGAAGTATTGGAATCCCAAATAGAAAGATACAATGGCCAGGAAGTAGTGGATTTGAAAAACAACAAATTGGGCGTTGTGGAAAATGATATGTCGGTTCTACATGACCTGACCAATTCAAATCTTGTTGATCTGGCAGGAAGAATGATTCTTAACGATCAAAAGGAAGAAGTTTTTAATTTTGGTAAGCATAAAGGCAAAGCCGTCTTGAAAGTGTTTAAGGAAGAACCGATGTATTATGATTGGATGATGAAGGGCAATTTTCCCTTAGACACAAAACGGAAACTGACAGAAATTAAACTAAGGGGGTTTAATTCGAAGTAACATCCCTTATCTTGCACGGCATTAACCCAATCTTTTCTTAATAGCAAATCGGATCAAATTCAGGGAAATTTGTGCTATCATGGATTAAATCCAGACAGTTTTATTTACCTTTTGAATTGCAAATCTGTCACTTTCCAGTAACGAGATTAATTTATTCGGAACAAAAGGCCGGACAGTACTAAATTATTTAAGCATGAACAAGACCATCATCGTATCAAATAGACTTCCCCTGAAAGTTAGTGTGGAGAATAAAAAGATGAATTTTAATCCCAGTGAGGGAGGATTGGCCACCGGCCTTGGATCAATTTATAAGGAAGGGAACAATTTATGGTTGGGATGGCCGGGGATTGCAGTAAAAAAGGAGGAGGATAAAAAGGAAGTTAGAGAACGCTTAAAGAAGGACAACATGCGTCCGGTTTTCTTGACAGAACAGGAAATCGAAGATTATTATGAAGGATTTAGCAATGAAACGCTATGGCCAAATTTTCACTATTTCAATCAATATGTAGTTTATGAGAACCACTTTTGGGAAGCCTACCAAAAGGTAAATCGAAAATTTGCTAAAGAAATAGTTG
>JAJCYL010000280.1 GCA_029262955.1 Cytophagales bacterium
TAAAACATTTGTAAAAACTCCAGTGCCGCAACCAAAGTCTAATGCAACACCACTTTCTGGTAATTGCAAAGTTCTAATAATCTCAAAAACTCTTTGCTTTTTATCAATTGGCCATTCATCCATATAGCCAATTTCATAACGGTTTTCATAAAACTGCTTAGCATTCTCCTTTTGATAAAGTTCTGTTATCACTTTGTGTTTTATTAGCTGTCTGAAATTTTTAGAAAACAAGGGTTAATTGCATTACAAAAGTATTTTTTAGCTTTTCGAAAGCACACCTTATTCAACTTAAAATGTAAAAATTTGATAATTGAGAATAAAAAATTACCTGACATCAATTGACATCAATATTTAAATAATCACCAACTTTTAGTTTACTCGTAGTTTATTATCGTTACAATCTGAAATTGTGCCATGGTTACTTTTCCAAATTAGCGAATTACTTGGTCTACACATTAAGCTCATTGTTTGTTGCGTGGGTTGATTTTAAGAATAGGGCATCAACCTGACGCAATTGCCCCTCATTTGTAGAAGAATAATTGTAGAGGTTAAAAAGTGTAAATCCAAAACTTCTCATTAAAGAAATCATTTCATCAAATTTCAATTGACCTTTGTAGGTAGGAGAGTAATAATCTCGGTATATATTATGTTAACGATACTCCTATTAAATGATTTTTTCGCACTTTCCAAAACCATATATTCGGCACCTTGTGCATCGATTTTAAGTATGTCAATTTTCTTTACACTATGCGTTTCAACAAAACTATCAATAGTTTGTAACTCAACATCGATTGTCTTATTCGTTTCTAATAAATTCTCACCCCAAATTTTAGAACCAGATTCATGCGTATCTAACAATGAGTTAGTTGGGGCGAAATTATTTGAGTTGAACTTTGCATAACCATCCTCCTTTCCAATGGCCTTGTTGACGGCAATAATATTGTCAAAAGATGAGGTATTCTTCACCAATTTTGAAAAAGAGTCCGGAAATGGCTCAAAAGAAAATATCCTACTTTCCGGAAAAAGGTTCTTATATTTTAATGCAGTTCTGCCGTCATAAGCGCCAATATCAAAAATTGTAAGTTTAGCATCGAAATCCTTTGTTAAATACTTTTGTATCCCAAATACATCAGTGGGCCTGTTTATTCGAGAAAATTCAAATCCTAACAAAGCAAAGAATTTTTTTATTAGTTTTTTCATATTAGTAAACCTCCTCTTGAATTTATTAATGATTGATGGTTCCAAAACCAGAATCTACCAATTAGGCTCCATAACTAACGACAATCGAAGCGCAGTACCTGTTCAGCTTTTTATGGGATTAAAAGTAATTGTTTTCAGTCAATGTTGGGGTGAGAAGGCACACGCAATAATCGCTTGTTCGTAGTTGGATTTGCTTAATTTTTGACATACCAATCATCACATCCAGAGATTTCTGAATATTTCCTTTTGTAACCATGATTTGTAAGTAGACTAAAAATTTGTTCTCGCATAGGCGTGTGGTTATGCTCTACAGTAATAATCTTGATTTCATATTCGTTAAAATCAAAGGAACTTAATATCTCAAACTCACTTCCTTCGGTATCAATCGATAGGTAATCAATCGTTTTGGGCGATTTATATTTATTCAGCATATCTAATAAGGAGATAGTGTTCACCTTATAATTTTTCTTACTGTTTCTATGATGCATATCCACATCCTTAAATTCCTCAATGGTAGATAGGACACCGGCTTCAACAAAATTGAGGCTTTCATTAGTTTTGCTCCATACGCAATCTGTCTCTATCGAGCAATGACGATTTGCCTTCAAATCATCATGCCATACAACAGATGGTTCGGATAATATACCATCCCAATCGAAATGCTTCTCTAAGATGTGAGTATTACTAATATTAGTACCATCCGCAGCTCCGAATTCCACAAAAAAACCGTTTTGCTTAAAATTGGATTCCGAAAGAACAAACAAATCTTGGAAATTCTGCGATTTCGAATGATAATCCCATTTAACTAGGCTAGTTAAGTTTTCTTTTGTCTGCTTTAATGGAAGTCTCTAATCCAGTTTTCACGCTGTTCATTAGCCTCCTTTAATTGGACATATTTTGTTTCGCCATCAATATCAAAATATTTCTTCTTATGAACTACATCCACATAATATATATCATCGCCTGTTTCTCGATAACTTATTATCATTAAGAAGTATTTGGAGAGAAATCTATTTGCCCAGGCAAATAGATTTCTTAAAAGTGACCTTTTTAACGTAGCCATTTAAATTTCATTTATTTCCCGCAAAACTACTTATTTATAGCATTCAAGAAACTTGACTATTTTTTAGAAAGAATACTTGGTTTAGGTTTCCCAGTCTGAAGTCCAATTTCTTACCTGTTTAACTTATTAGCACTTAACTTCGCCCATATTTCTTAAAACGGGCGATGTTTGATTTTCTTGTTGGTAAAAAGAAAGGAGCTAAAGAACCCCCACAGGTCGACCTACACTCCCACCTCCTTCCAGGAATTGATGATGGTGTCAAAACCACTGAAGAATCTCTTGAGCTGATAAAAGCTTTTCAAAATGCCGGGTTTAAGAAACTCATCACAACACCCCATATTATGCAGGATTATTACCCAAATAATCCCGAAATCATACAATCAAAACTGATTGAACTTAAGAAAGTTCTGAAAGATCAGAATATTAACATTGAACTTGAGACGGCAGCAGAGTATTATCTGGACGATATCTTCCTGCGGTCTATCAAATCCGGGGACAAACTATTAACTTTTGGGAAAAACTATTTGCTTTTTGAAACTACTTTTCAGGACAAGCCTTTATTTCTTGAAGAGGCCATTTTTGAAATGCAGTCGAAAGGCTATTTCCCCATCCTCGCACATCCTGAGCGGTATAACTACCTCATAAAGGACTGGAAGTTAACCCAACATCTTAAAAATTCTGGTGTATTATTTCAATTGAATACTATATCACTCGGAGGTTTTTATTCTTCTGAATCCAAAAAGTTTGGAGAGAAACTGATTGATAATAAAATGATTGACTTCGTAGGCTCTGATTGCCACGGAATGAGGCATTTTGATGCCATGATGACCACCATGAAAAAAAGTCGATACTGGAATAAAGTGATGGCCTTGTCAATTAAGAATAACAGTCTATGATCAGGGAATTACTGCAATTTGTTACTTCCAAATTGGACGAGCTTGGCATACAATATATGTTATCCGGAAGCGTTGCGATGAATCTTTACTATCCCAAGAATGACCCGGGACATTAATTTAGTAGTTCATTTATCCAAAACCCAAATAACAGATTTCGTCCGTACATTCTCAGGTCGATTCTATGCAATCAGGTAAGCATTGAAGACGCCATACTGCACCAAAGCCTATTTAACCTAATTGATACACAATCCGCTTATAAAATCGATTTTGTGATTAGAAAATACAGCCCTTATAGGCTTACAGAATTTGAAAGGAGAAAAGCTTAAACAGGTAATGGGGCTTCAAACATGGGTAGTTAGCATCGAAGATCTCATTATCTCCAAACTTGTGTGGATACAAGACCTTCAAAGTGAAAAACAAATTGAGGACATTAACCATCTTTTGGAAAATTAGTCATTGGATAAAGGAACTTTCCATAAAAACATTCGATCATTATGAATGATACTTCAGATGAAGTCTATCAAAAGCAGCGGAAGATTGTGATGTCCAAATCACCGGAAGAGCGTTTCGAAATGGGTATTCAAATGATGGAGGATGCCAGAAGTCTTGTTGAAGATGGTATTCGAATGTCATACCCTGAAATAATCCTATAGATCTCAAAATTGAAGTGTTCAAGAGATTTTATAAGAACGATTTCTCCAATGATGAATTGGAATCTATAGTAAAGGCTATTAGGGTTAAGGCTGGGGCAACAAGTCATTTAAGCTCTTGAGGAAAGCTCAACATGTCAATTCCCCAGACCACTGGGAATACGAAATAGATCATCAAAACGATCACCAGGATTGAGAGTAAATTCAAGAGGAACCCGGCCCTTACCATATCCTTCATTCTGAGATAACCGGACCCAAATACTATGGCATTAGGAGCAGTGGCCATAGGCAGCATAAACGCACAAGAAGATGCAATACAGGTAGCAGCCATTATGGGGAAGGGATGGACATCAATGGCACCAGCCAGAGCGGCCATTATTGGCATCATCAAAGTACAGGTGGCCATATTTTGAGTGACTTCCGTCAGGTAATTCACAACCGCCACAATAATTAACAGTATCAACCAAAATGGGATTCCCTCTAGGAGCGACAATTTATCTCCAATCCAGGCAGTAAGGCCTGATTCTGCGAAAGCAGCGGCCACTGAAAAGGCTCCACCAAAAAGCAATAAGACACCCCAGGGAAGCTTTAATGACGTCTCCCAATCCATGAGCTTCTCCCGCCCATTTGATGACGGAATGATAAATAATGCGCCCGCACCAATCAAAGCAATAATGGTGTCATTTAACTGCGGTAAAAAAGGTGTGATCAGATAACTTCTACTAATCCAGCAAATGGCAACAATGCTGAATATTATCAATACATTTCGCTCCTCTCGACCCATTTTGCCAAGAGCGTCAATTTCACTTCGCACCAGTTCTCTGCTTCCCGGAACAGTATCCCCTCCTATGTGAAAAGCTGTCCTGGTTAAATGAATCCAACAAACGAACATAAGAATAAGCGAAATCGGAAGGCCAATAGCCATCCATTCTGCAAAAGGGATGCTGGCACCATATATTCTTTCAACGCTATCAATAAAGATTAAATTGGTCGGCGTTCCTACTAAGGTTGCCATACCTCCAATGGAAGCAGAATAAGGAAGTGACAGAATTAATGCTACAGGAAAAACGTCAGCACCGGGAATGGGTTTATCTGAATTTTTTTCAAATTCCTTGTATTGAGTGATAATGGACAGGGCAATTGGTAACATCATTACCGTTGTCGCGGTATTGGAAATCCACATAGACAAGAAGCCAGTCGCCAAAATAAAACCCAAAATCAGCATGCGCATATTGGTACCAACTGCATATATTATGTTTAATGCAATGCGCCGGTGTAAGTTCCATCTTTCCATGGCAAGGGCTAATATGAACCCTCCTATAAAGAGATAAATTAAGGGATTTGCAAAAGGTGCGGCACTTTGTCCTATACTCATCACACCCGTCAGTGGAAACAAAACCAAGGGCAACAATGATGTCACGGGGACAGGAATGGCTTCGGACACCCACCAAATTGCGATCCAAATAGTTGAAGCCAGTGCTGCCTGAGCCGTACTACTCATTCCACCAATCTCCGGGAGAGATAATATGATTAAAAAAGTCAGGGGCCCAAGAGCTATGAATAGGTTCTTACTCACTCAATTATTTGAGGGCATTAAACTATCATTTCTGATCTACTTAACAAATAACACTTTGAAAGATGGAGGCCTCCTATTCTTTTTGGAAGGAATATTGTAAGCTCAACTCTATACTTTGATACAGATAATCTCTAATGCCGTATTGATAGTCTAACTGCAATCTTGAACTACCAATTTCCCTGGCAAAAGTCGTTTTAAATATCAAGGGTTTGTCCCCAATGTCGTGATATCCTGAATATCCTCTCAAAGTCGGACTTATGTGCCAGTTTTTATGGTTCATATCTAAGCCAATACCATACAAGACGGCATCATTTTGTCTTAAACTTTCATCATTCGTTTGCCAGGCAAAGAACCCCATCATTCCGTAAGGCCGAATAGTGAGGCTGCTACCTTCAAATACTTTGCCTAACGAACCGTCAAAATAATAACCCGGAGAATCAATAAACCTTGCAGCATTGTCCAATCCTGAGCTGGCAGTTTTTAGGCCTATGCGAACCATCAAATCTACCCTATGCTTTTCCTCATTTAGCACTTGGAAATTTGTATTGATATATAGATCACCAACAGCAGTTTTCTTGCTCCAATTTTCGAAGTATACATTTCGTTCCAATTTTCGTCTGGTTGATAAGCTGTAGACCTCGATTGGAACCATAAATACATCTAATGCGATGCGATCTTTCAAAAAGTTATAACCTCCTCTGAGGGTAATATTGCCCGTTCTGTCGCCAGAGCGTGTCTGAAACTGTCCTCCAATTCTTAGATATGCTTCGTTGTTTACTCTGCCCTTAGAAACCTCGGGTACCGGCATGGCATTGGGACCCATAAACTTCGGAGAAAAAATAAGAAACTCTGACCAATGGCTGATGCCATCCCAATTCATGTGAGTCTCCCATTCTTGTCGCGTTTGACCTGACAAGTTGAAAACAACACACCAACTAAAAATTAGAAGTACCCATTTCATTCCTGTACCAAAAATCACTCAAAATTTTCAAGCACAAAATTTTGACAAACAAAAAAAGGCTGCACCACAGGGTACCGCATCTAATCTCATCTCTGAGTCTTAATACCTTAACAGATCCATTTTAGAAATAGGTCGATAGATATACTATCGCAAACCCCAATAGGAAAACAATACCTGCATACGACAAAACTCTTAGCCAGGGTCGTGGTTTAAACTTGTCAGCTACCTGATTGCCTATCACAACTTTGAAATTAATGATTGCTATGACCGGTGCAATAACGAATGAAATGGCGGTTGCCAGATCGATCAAGGTCGATAAACTATTGGCAAAATATACTATCACACTCCACCCAATAACCATTACCACTGTCATCATAGGAAGATACAGTTTCAGCTTTTTACCAGTCAATAAGTTTACTGTCTCTTCAATTATTCGAGGATAGCCATCTAACACAGTTAATGTGGTACTAAACATGGCACTGAAAGCTGATAATGCGATAATTATAAAAACCCAATCTCCAATAGTAGTGGTATACATACCTGTCAATTGGTTGGCGAAGGCAACACTATTGTCGGAAAGCTCAATTCCTCGGTCAAACAAAAGCAAGGCGCCCATGGTCAAGAAACAAAATGCCAGTACTGTAGTGACTCCGTAGCCCAAATTAAAATCACCAATGTGGTTTTTGAATGAGAGGTCCGGGTCGAGCTTCATCTTCTCAACCGTCCAAATGCTATTCCATGACGCCAGATCCAAAGCAGATGGCATCCAGCCCATTAGGGCAATAATGAAAATGAAACTCTTATTCTCAAAGAGCAAATCAAAATTGACCAAGGTCACTTTAGGAGCCTCAACATTGAATATTGCCAGGAAGAAAGCAATCAGTGTTGAGATGACTAATAAACCCGCAATAATTTTAATAATCGTTTCCAGCGTAGCATACTGGCCCCTAAATAATACTATAAAACATAGCAACATGACAATACCCGCCAATGCAGGAATACCCAAATTGACGGACAGTAAATTACCCAACATACCAGCCGCCACAATTGTAACTCCGGCAGTAACTGTAAACATAGTAGCCACACTAAGAAGCAGGTAAAGAATCAGCATCCATCGAGCTTCATTATAATAACCAACCAGGATGCTCTTTCCTGTAGCAGCAGCGAAACGAGTTCCGAACTCAAAAAAGGGATATTTAAACACATTGGCCAGCACGACGAATAGAACCAACTCAAAACCGAAGAGTGCCCCGGCACGAGTAGATTGAACCAAATGGGATACACCAATACATGTACTGGCAAACAAAATTCCCGGCCCAAGTTGTTTAAAAAATTTTATGAGTTGTCTCACGCTTTGGATTAATAATTGTGCCTGAAGTTATTCAAATATGTAGTTATATGGACAAATTCAAACTACATTATCAATTCTCATTTAGTTAAGAAGTTAATTTTGTCGTTAAATACTTCCTATGAAACCTTTACCCATAATTTGTTTGCTATTTTCTTTTACAACTGTTATGGCTCAAAATAACAGGACAACCCACTTCAATTTAGAGGAGGATCTTGCTATTCAGGGTTACGATCCTGTGGCTTACTTTACCGAGAAGAAAGCGGTAGAAGGTAAAAAGGAATATCAATACGATTATCTAGGCGTTCCATATCGATTTAAGTCGGCCGAAAACATGGAAACCTTCAAATCAAATCCTGACAGGTATGAACCTGCTTATGGAGGCTGGTGTGCATACGCTATGGGGGTTACGGGGGACAAAGTCAAAGTTGACCCCGAAACGTTCAAAATTGTTGACGGTAAACTCAACCTTTTCTATAATTTCTTCTTTACAAATACACTTAAAGACTGGAACAAGGACGAGGGTAACTTGAAAACTGCTGCAACCACCAATTGGTCTAAAATCTTTAAAGAGTAATTTTTCGAACTTTTAATAGGGTATCAATCGTTTAGGTATGGAGTATACAATTACTGGTAGTATTAATATTCTCGTTGTGTTATTAAAGTTGCACGTCAAATTGTGATTAATGCTATTTTTGCAGTTGATATTTAAAAAATATGAATAACAATCTTATATCTGCCGCATTAACCTTGCTTGACCAACTAGAAGACTCAATCAGGCAGACAAACGAAGAAGATTTTAGTAAACCATCTGAAATCCTCAACAATTCTTCTGTAGGTCAGCATGTGCGTCATACGCTGGAATTTTTCTTGTGTCTAATTGATGCCGTACCAACCAAAAAGTTGGACTACGACAAGAGAAAACATGATAAATTTATCGAAATCGATAAGAAGCTGGCACTTAGTGTCCTGGATAGTATCAGGCAATTTATCTCTAATAACAATGAAAACTTTGATATCCAATTGACGGTCAACTACGACCTGGAGCAAGAGCTAAATACAACCATTAGGAGTAGTTTTTATCGAGAACTTGCCTACAATATTGAACATGCCATTCACCACATGGCGCTCATTAAAATAGGTATTAAAGATATTTGCCCCTACGTGAAAATTGATAGCAGCTTTGGCGTCGCATCATCAACCATAAGGTATCAAAACCAGGTTAACTAACCGCCCGTACATGAATGTGCTAGCCACATCTGAAAACGTTGAATCACTTAAAGTTGGTCAAACAATACTAGGGAACAAGCGTCCAATATGGTGGATCAAACTTACCAATTGGGAATTTTGG
>JAJCYL010000281.1 GCA_029262955.1 Cytophagales bacterium
TGATAATTGTGAAGGCGATTGCAAAAGCAATACCGTGAATCACTTTTGGGGAGCTTATCCCCAGGTCTTGAATAAGCGGAGTGATGAGATGCGCAATGGCCGGTTCTCCAATCCATCCCAGGGCAAGAGAAGCCATGGTGATACCTAGCTGGCATGCCGATAATGCCAGGTTTTGTCTTTTATATAACCACATAGCGGTCTCGGCAAATGCTCTTTTCTCATTGACCATTGTCTTTAACCGGCTTTTGCGTACTTTAACCAGGGCAAACTCAGCGGCTACGAAAAAACCATTAAGTATGATGAAAATGACCGTCAAGCCAATATTAATCCCATCCATTGCATAACTTCCTTCTGTTTCCATTTTATCAATTAGTAGTTAGTCGATCAGAATCTTTATTATCTCCTGATAATCTTTGGTGAATATAAAGTTGAAGGTAATTTAAAATGACTACTTGTGACCTTCGGTTACAATTCATGTCAATAGTATAACCTTGAGACTGTAAGATTTAACTATCGTCACATTTAGGAAACATAGTTTTTCAACCAATGAGGGTCATCGCTTAATTTTTAACTGATCACTTTTTGTGATTTTCCCATGAGGTTAAAATACCTTTTTCTTTATTTGCTTCGGTATGAACTAAAAATATCACCAGCGCCATCTATTTTTTTTGTTAACTCATCCTTAATCGTTTCAGCAACGTCAGCATTAATTGAAAGGGCAGCTTCATAGGCTGCAATTATTGCTACTCTTGTGTTCTCACTTTCATTCATTTGGACAGCTTCAAGAGCAGAGATAGCACCTAATATAGCGTTTGCCGATAATGTCACCGGTTTACGACTTTGATAAATAACCTGCATCACGCTGCCTTGTATAGCAACTTCTTTTGGGACACCAACTGCTATTGATCCCTGAATGGCACCGCTTACAATTGATCTAATTAGTGTGGTCGGCCGAATTCTTAGTTCTCTAATGGCCTTAATTGCACCCGCAACCAAGGAAGCAGGAACCCATATGCCCGTAGAGATAGATTCACTTGAGCCACTTAATATACCGACAATTCCCTTTTTTAGATAGGAAGTAATGAATGCTTTACGATCTTTCGCTTTTGGTAATCCCTGGACAACTCCTTTGTGTATTGTGGTTACAATTGGTGTTAATAATTGGATTTGCATGCCTTCAAGGATTTAGCCCAATACAATATGAATGCGTTGTTACCAATTTTAGGATATTGAGTTAAGCTTCATCTCTAATCTG
The DNA here is from genome assembly GCA_029262955.1 of Cytophagales bacterium. Classification (GTDB taxonomy): domain Bacteria; phylum Bacteroidota; class Bacteroidia; order Cytophagales; family Cyclobacteriaceae; genus JAJCYL01. The sequence goes on from JAJCYL010000281.1 coordinate 1,256, forward strand.
TTTATTGTTCGGTCAATCAAATCGTAATTCTCGGAAGCATTGGTATGAATCTTTATAATTGATTTTTTTAGCAGGTAATCAGACGCCTCAATAAGGTCAATCTGGATTGCTACAGTTTTATCTATCAAGACTTCCTGATGGTTTCGAAGGTCCCTCATTTTATGGAGAATGTCCGCCATGAGATCGCCTTTACTCTTATCCATAATTGGGATTTGATTCAATGTTTTGACGGCAAAACATGTTGAAAGTCACAACTCCCTTTAAAGTTTTATGCCCCAACTCTAAACTCAGCTTGATTCAGTTGTGAAACTATACTAAGTTGTGAAAAGTTACATTTGACTTAGAAATTCCAAACCACATACTTTTCTTTACTTTGTCTGAAAATGTGACTTATCTCCTAAGTTAAAGTCTAAATGAAAAGATCTATGATCACAATCGGAAGAAAAGACCGAATTGATTTACCTGAATTACAACTATTTGATATTAAGGCAAAGATAGATACCGGGGCATACGGCTGTGCATTACATTGTCATCAGATGGATGTTGTCCGAAAAGGAGGCAAAGACGTTCTTTCTTTTAAAGTGCTGGACCCAACTCACCCCGAGTATGAAGACAAAGAATTTTTTGTCGAAAATTATAGAGGAAAATTGGTGAGGAATTCAGGAGGGGAAGCAGAACATCGTTACACAATTAAGACCAGCATGGTCATTTTCAATAAAAAAAGAATAGTGGAATTCTCACTGACTGATCGAAAAAAAATGAAACATCCGGTTTTGTTGGGAAGAAAATTTCTTACCAAACGATTCCTGGTAGATGTCCAATTAAAAGACCTCTCTTTTGATTTAAAAAAATCGCTAATTTAAATAACAACAAAATGAAAATTGCTGTATTGTCAAGAAACCCCAAGTTGTATTCCACCAGAAGACTAATTGAGGCGATTGAAAAACGGGGACATCAGGGCCGGGTAATAGATCACTTAAAATGCGATATTATCATGGACGAGAAGGGACCCCTTATTCTATATCAAGGCGAGAATTTAAAGGACATCGATGCAGTGATACCCAGGATTGGAGCGTCGGTAACATTTTATGGCACGGCGGTGGTTAGACAATTTGAAATGATGAAGGTATTCAGCGCTGTGGACTCGCTGGCTATTAACAGATCAAGAGATAAGCTACGGAGCCTGCAAATTCTATCCAGGTCAGGAGTTGCCATGCCAAAAACTGCATTTACCAATTTTAGCAAAGAGGAGAATAAAGTGATGCAGCATATCGGGAAAGCACCAGTGGTAATCAAACTGCTAGAGGGAACCCAGGGACTGGGTGTAGTCTTGGCAGAAACCGATAAAGCTGCCAAATCTGTTGTCGAAGCATTTGACAGCCTAAAAACCAGGGTTATTCTTCAGGAATTTATTGCAGAGGCAGGTGGAGCAGATATTAGGGCTTTTATTGTAAACGGTGAAATTGTTGGTGCCATGAAGAGGCAGGGGAAAGAAGGTGAATTTAGATCGAATCTGCACCGGGGTGGACAAGCAAACATCATAAAACTGAGCCGAGCTGAAAAATCAAGTGCCCTGACTGCGGCCAAAAGTATGGGCCTTGCGATAGCTGGTGTAGATATGCTTCAATCCAAAAAAGGGCCTTTGGTTTTGGAGGTGAACTCATCTCCGGGACTTGAGGGAATAGAAAGTGCAACTGGTGCTGATATCGCCGGAAAAATTATAGAGTATATTGAGCAGTCAGTAGCAAAAAAAAGAAGACCGAAGGATAAGATTAAAGCGTAATTTTGAGAGTAATAGTGGTCGTCAAAGGAGTTTCTGTAAGCTAAATATCAGTGTTATTGAAAATGAACGATCAAAACTTGACGTAGATGTATGAGTAAAGGTGAAATGCGAATTGCCGGTGAATCTATTTTTCCAGGAGAAGAGAAGCAGATTAATGCAAATATTGCGAAGTTGCCCACCAGAACTCCAATTGACATTCCAATAATCGTAAGCCGATCTAATGAAGAAGGGCCAACTTTGTTGCTTATGGCCGGCATGCATGGTGATGAGATCAATGGGGTGGAAATAGTGCGGCGCATGATTGTAAATAAATACCATCGACCACTGATCGGTTCGGTCATATGCATTCCTATCTTAAATATTCATGGCTTTATTCATTTTTCGAGACAGGTGCCAGACGGTAAAGATGTAAACCGTTCGTTTCCAGGAACCAGGTATGGTTCATTAGCTAGTCAAATTGCCTATCATTTAAGAAAAGAAATTCTGCCTAATATAGACGTCGGGCTTGACTTCCATACCGGCGGTGCCAGAATCAACAATTTCCCTCAGATTCGAGCTATGCTTGACAATGCCACTAATCGGGAATTAGCCAGGGCATTCGCACCACGCTATATTATAAACTCAAAATTTCGAGAAAAATCTCTCAGGCGTGAAGCCGATAAGCTCAACAAATCTATCCTTGTATATGAAGGTGGAGAATCCCTGCGATTGAGAAAGAATGCGATTGATCAGGGGGTTAACGGTGCACTACGGGTAATGAAACATTTAAACATGCGATCCGAAGCTCCATCACCGGATCCGCAATCAATTTTAATTAAGACTTCTTCCTGGATTCGGGCCAGAGGTTCAGGGTTGTATCACTCTTTCGTCAGACCTGGTGAAATGGTAAAGGAAGGACAGAAAATTGGCTTGATTACCGGACCGTTTGGAGAATTTGAACTCGCGGTAAAATCAGGTGTGAATGGTCACGTTATTGCAGTTAATAATAATCCGGTGGTCAATCGCGGGGATGCATTAATGCATGTGGGGATAGGAAATTAGATTCACTTTGGCAGTATTTTCCTGAAGATTGTCTACTTTGGATTTACTCAAAAATAACCCTTACTACCCTGGTTTTTTTATTGATGTGTCGCTATAGGCTGAGGACTGAAACCCATCAGCATCCTTCAATTCTCTTATCCAGCATTCAGCCAAAATTGCAGAAAATATTAACGAATCCTCTTTTTCGTCAACAATCTCATATTTCCAAATAATATTATCTGCTTCAGGGAATTTTAGTCCCAACAATTGCTCACCAAAAAGTCTATAAAGAATACTATGCTCAGAAATGCCATCTGCTATTAATCGACAGATAAATGATTCGTTGATATAATTTAATTGCTCTTTCGCATAGGTGTTCCAAGCTATTATCTCAACTAAGACACAAATAGCATGAGTACTAGGAAAGACTTTAGGAAATATGGAATGCATTAATGAGCTAATGTTAAATATTTCCTCATGCAGTGACATATCTCCATTTTCCTCCCATATTTCTTGTGCCTGTAATTCCTGGATAAGCTCCTGTCGTTGTTCTTTATTCAGTTTATTTCCCAACCGATAATTGATCAGCAGGTCAGCGGCTTTTTCAGGCTGATATTCCTGTAGCGACATAATGGCCATTTCCCTAATATAACTGTCCGACATTTCGTTTGTGTCTTCGTATCCAGACATTTCAAGGATGCTCTCATAGTCTCTTGTGCTCCATGCATCAGGCAGTGCACTAATTTTCCAGTACTCCTGAATACTAACATCAAAGTGAGGCTTCATTGAATTCATTTGGTTATCCATTTGGAATCTGTCAGTGGAGATTGGTATTTTAAAAGATAAACTGATTTGTAGTTACTCTCATCCTCTAAAAAATTATCAAGATCATTCACAATTTCAGGGTTGAGGAATTTAAATAACGGCTGGTCAACACTATCCACCTTGCTTAATGATTTTTTAATCTTCCTGTCCCAATTGGTAAATAAATTATCGTAATCTTTCTCATTCACTACTCTTCGGCAATTAGGTTTACCACAGTAGACCTCCATTTGTTCTTTCATATTGAAAATGCCGTATTCATCGGTAATTTCTTCATCTGCCTGGATGTCGCGAATAGCAATTTCAAAACCATACCCGGTAGAAATAGTATTACAATTGCAGCAGTGATTAACATATTTGGCAAAGTCCCAGCTTACAATGCGAAAGCCTCGTTGGTCACGAAAGGAATATTTCTCAATGATAACCTGCATCGCTTCGGAATGGGACCTGAACGCTGCTGGTGATACCTCAAGTTCAAGACTATCTTTAGCATAAACGATCGTTCCTTCAGGAATAAATTGTGTGGCAAAAACGCCATAGCCGATGGTATCATTAATGTATTTAAGGGTAGTTGCCGGGTGTATCATAGATGGTAGAATATTTTCTCCTTTTTGACGCAGAACTAATCAAAAGTCACAGGTAGGATCATAGTTTCATTTCAATTATAGTTCTCAAAATTTCTTTGCGGACTTGCTTTATTTCTTTGAGTGGAATAAGCCTTTGTGAGATCTCAATTTCGATTCCCGAGTAATCTTTCCAACTAAATTTTGTTCTCAAATACGTTGTAAAGCCATCAGCCGTCCCCAGATAGGGTTTGTTGGCATCAACCTGGTAGCCTCTAAGCGCTTGTTGTAGCTTGAAAAGACATGCATGAGTGAGATGATTCTCTTTTTTACGTGAATCGTCAAAAAGAATTCCGAGGTCAGTACATCTAGTTTGGCCATTAAAAACAGGAGTGAAAGTATGGATAGAGAAATGAATCACTTCGGCTCCCGATCCAATTTCTTTGATTATCCAATCTTCAACCTGCCTCCGATAGGGATAATAGTATCTTTCGAGTATATACTTTTTTACTGCTTTTGAAAGTGGTTCGGAATATTCTGAAAAAAGATCCCTGTCAAAATCAGAGCGATTGGCTTCGACTAGCAATCTTGAAATTGTAGTATAGAATAAAGTGCTCCCCGATTTCGTGGCGAAGTACCTGGCTAATACTAATGCACCAGGGTCCCAACCTTTGTGAGAGTCAAGAACTTTTTCATGGGTTCTAAACAAATAGCGGTAAGCCTCTGGAACCTGGTTTCCCCCATGTTCGCAGGTAATTAGAATACTTTTTCTTCTACCCATGATTGGAATGACTGGTTAGAGGCAAGACAATCGTTGAGTCTTGTATAAACTTTCTGAAGATTTTTCCTCGAAAAGTCGTTATCCAAAGCCTCTAATATCCTGGTGGACAGGGTGCCATTATCAAGAATGAACTTTGCGGTACCCTTCCATGGGGAAAATTCATCTGGACAGTGGGCGATTATAAAATGGTAGAGATAAAGCCATAGGGTGCGGGCCCTGATTGAACCAGACTCTATGTCCAGGAGTTCCAGGTATTCGCGGTCTTGGATTATACCATTCTCTCCATTTGCGACCAATTTATCAAAGATGAGTTTCAACCGGTGGGTTTCAAAAGTTTGTTGTGCATGAAGGGACCCCAACTTTCCTTCAACCAATAGTTTAATGGACAGAACGACCATCGCCACTATGGCAAGATCGGCATTAGGACACTCCTGGATGTCCATTAATCTAATTTCAATAGATCCCCTGTCGAAGCGGGCAATAGCTCCACGGGAATTGACCCAGATGGGATCAAGTATTTCATCTTTATTATATGGTTCCAGCGCTTTTCTGATGGGGTCGTAGATCCTTTTGCGATAGGCGTGATGAGAATACACCCGCTCCGGAATTACATTAGCCGTCAGGCAGGGAATATTTCGTTGATTTTTCTGATAATAAGTTAATCTCCTGTCTAATACGCCATCTGATTGACCGTCAATTATTGGAGAACTAGCAGCTATTGCAGGTATTAGTGGTAAAATCAGCCTGACAGCAGCGTGGAGTTTAGCAAACTCCTCATCGTCATAGAAGGGCAAATTGACATGAGTGCTTTGTAGATTTGACCATCCGTGACCACGGCAATCGAATAGTTTATCGTACAACTCATAAATTTCATTCTGATCGTATTTCCAAAGTCGTGTTTCCTTTATTGGCTCCATCCAGGGGTGTGCCGCCGTCGGCATTAAGCACGCATTAAACTCCTTTAAGTGATGGTTGATGTCTGCGATATTCTTATGAAAAGCATTATTTAGCTTTACAAGGTCTGTCGTGGGGTTTGAACATTTAAGTTCTATAACGTGCATCACCAACTCGTTGCTCCAGGTGACTTCATTTCTGACGACATCGTTGGCTATATGACCAAGCACCTTTTTGATCAGTTGATCTGCAAGTGGTCTGACATCCAGTGAATGCAGATCAACAATCATGTATTCTAATTCAATGCCATATCCCTTGAACAGATGTAGCCTTTTGAGTTGTTTATCCATGATTATTTTCTGAATTAATTTTTCTTTCCTCAAGTCTTCTTAAAAATGACTCCATGATGGTGTGATATAGACCTTGTTTGAGATACGCATCTTCAATTCCTTCATCAATGCTTGGATTGTCATTTACCTCTATGACATAATACTTTCCATCTCTTTCTTTGATGTCTACACCGTATAGGCCATTACCTATAAGTTTGGCCGCCTTTAGGGCAGTTTCTACCAATTCGATTGGTACCTGCCAAATCGGCACTGCTTCGCTCACTCCCTGCCCTTCATCTCCCTGCTTGCTCCAATCAACAATTTGCCAGTGCCCGCCTGCCATGAAATATTTACAGACATACAGGGGTCGTTCATCCATTATTCCGATACGCCAGTCAAATTCAGTAGGAAAATATTCCTGAGCGATTACCAGTTCGGATTTTCTGAAAAATGTTTTTAGCTCAGCTTTCAACTCATTTATGTTGGCTACTTTTCTTACTCCTTTGGAGAATGAACCGTCAGGCTCTTTTAGAATAAATGGAAACTCAAAACCTTCCAGGTCCTGTTCCTTTCTGTCCTTGTAAAAGATCGCTGTCTTGGGAGTCGGTATTTTATTGCGATTTAAAAGCTCAAAGAGGTATACTTTATTAGTGCATTTCAGGATAGAATGAGGATCATCAATCACTACAAGACCTTCTGCCTGAGCCTTCTTGGCGAATCTGAAAGTATGGTGGTTGACATTGGTTGTTTCCCTGATGAACAGGGCGTCATATTGTATGAGCTTTCCGAAATCATTTTTAGTAATCAGGTCTACGTTAAACCCAAGTTTCTCCGCACTTTGAACAAAACATCCGATAGCTTTTTCGTTGGAAGGCGGATAAGGGTCCTCGGGGTTGATCAATATCGCCAGGTCAAACCTTTTTCTTGAATATTTTTTCGATAACAGTTTTTTCCCCAATAAATATCCGGTTAAAGGCTCATGCATCTTTAGCCTTTCAGTTTCCGCAATCTGATCCAGGTTTTCATTTTTTAATTGATGCAGTTCCCATAAATCCTTCTTAATGAAGGTGGCACTCAATATTGGCGACTGAAACAAGTTAAAAAGCAGTAGTCCGAGTTTTCTGAATGTGGGATTTTCAACGAAGCCGAAATAAATATTGAAGGTTATGCTGGTATATTTCACCTCCTCAAATGTGCTCTGAATTAGTTGATCAAAACCACTTGATTCATCTTTCATAATTCTCTGAAAACGAAAATCCTGTAACGTAGCAACATCGGGGAGCACTTTATGCCCCCTGGCCTCTGCCAGTAATGATACATAGTAACCCTGGCTTTGATAGGCATAAGAGCGGCATAAATTGACTACTTTAATATTCCTGTTGTTTTGAAATGTACTGGTTGACAGGTATTCCGAAGGTGAAATAATATCAACTCCGGCTATATCTATTTGCCATTGATCTGGCTTCTCTGTGATAACAACTTTAGGCATGCTACTTCTTCTTTATGATTAGAATGTTGGAGTCGTACGTCACAATACCCAGGAGGATCGAATTGATCACCCGGTGAACATTGACTTCGTAGTATTGCACTTTATCGCTAATAGGATTAGGATTTAAAGGATCTGCAATTCTTATGATACTCCGTTTGCGATCATAACCGGAAAGAACAACAAAATGACCGGCCGGTTCGCCAATAACATCATCGTAAGTATTGGTCTCTCCGATTTCGCGCATAGTCTGATACAAATAGGTAGCACTCAAACCTGTGAGAATTGGGACCCCGGTCTTTAAATGACTTTGAATCAAGCCCGGGGTTAGATCTTCAAATCTTAGGTTACCGCCATTTTCAAGGAATTGGAGGTAGGCATTTGCTGCAAATTGAAATTTGCGATGTGTTTTTTTAGTCGATTGTTCGCATAGCTTATTTCTCAAATCTTCGACTTTCAGCTCAAACCATGAAGGATCAAACATATGAAGGTTATAACTGTATATGGTTGCCTCGTAACCTCGCTGAAGTGCGTGCGTACCAAGTAATACCGCCAATGTTCCCCCGTTTTTGAATTGTTTTACTTCCTTGATTACCTGTTTGAGTGGGATAATGTCTCCGTAATAAGAATAGACCGCATGCAGACTGGTTGGCCCGCAGGTCACATCATTTGGTTGTGGGAGAATTTCAACATTAAGCGATTTGAGATCCATTTTTTATAAACTATGATTCATTTGGTGGATAGGAACTGACATCAGGTAATATCTTTGTCGTTGCCAGTGCTATGATCACCCGAAATAATCAACTATTGAGACGGCCACAGTTCAAAAAGTCACTGTGGATACCCGATTATTTTAATCCCCACAAAAGAGTGACCAAATGGCTGAGTTTACGTCTATAGTGAAGCATATTTATTACATGCAGTGTTTATATTAGGCTGGAAATGGTAGAAATTAAGAAAGTAGAAGTAAGGAATCTCAAAATTGAGGATTACCAGGAGTTGAAGACCTCAATGATTGAGGCGTATAGTAACTGGCCTGGTGCCTATTGGAAAGAAGACCGGATTAGTAAGCTGTTGGAGGTGTTTCCGGAAGGTCAGCTAGCCGTAGTTGCCGATGATGTACTTGTTGGATGTGCCTTGGCTATCATCGTGGATTATAAACAATTCGGTGATGAACATACCTATAAGGAAATAACCGCAGATTATACGTTTGATACACATTCTGCGGATGGTGATGTATTATATGGGATCGATATTTTTATCAGCCCGGATTTTCGAGGATACCGACTGGGACGAAGACTATATGATACCAGAAAAGAATTGTGCGAGAGGTTAAACCTCAAAGCGATAATTTTTGGTGGCAGATTACCCAACTATCACAAATACGCTTCTTCCATGAAGCCCAAAGAGTATATAGATAAAGTAAAATTCAAAGAAATATATGACCCAACCTTGAGCTTTCAACTCTCCAATGATTTCCATGTAAAAAAACTATTAACCGGCTACTTACCAGGGGATAAAGAATCCAAGGATTACGCGACTTTGCTGCAATGGGATAATATTTTTCATACGAAAAAGAATTCAAAACTACAGGAAAACAAATCTGTAGTGAGGTTGGGGCTGATACAATGGCAGATGAGGCCCTATAAGTCACTGGATGAACTATTTCAGCAGGTTGAGTATTTTATTGATGCCGTTTCAGGGTACAAATGTGATTTTGCACTATTTCCTGAGTTCTTTAATGCACCATTAATGGCGGAATGGAATGAACTATCAGAGCCAGAGGCCATTCGGCAATTAGCCATATACACGGACGATATTCGGGAACGATTCACCCAATTGGCGATTAGTTACAACATTAATATAATTACCGGGAGCATGCCGCTCCTGGAGAATGGAAACCTCTATAATGTTGGATTTGTATGTCAGAGAAATGGCGTTTGGGATAAATACGAAAAGATTCACATTACACCTGACGAAGTTAAATGCTGGGGTATGCTGGGTGGAAATAAAATTCGGACGTTTGATACCGATTGCGGTAAGATTGGCGTCTGTATCTGTTACGACATTGAATTTCCGGAATTGTCGAGAATTATGTCTGCACAGGGCATCAAAATTTTGTTCGTACCATTTCTTACAGATACACAAAATGGGTATTCAAGGGTAAGAAATTGTGCCCAGGCAAGAGCCATTGAAAATGAATGCTATGTAGCAATAGCAGGGTCGGTTGGCAATCTTCCCAAGGTTCATAACATGGATATCCAATTTGCCCAGGCGGTAGTTTTTACCCCCTGTGATTTCGCGTTTCCGGTAAATGGCATTAAATCAGAAGCTACCCCAAATACCGAGATGATCCTGGTTGTGGATGTCGACCTGAATTTGCTTAAAGAGCTGCATGAACATGGTAGTGTGAAGAACCTCAAGGACAGAAGAACCGATCTGTACGACGTTGTATTAAAGTCCGTTTCAAACAAAAACGTTTCAGACGGTATTTTGGATGAAGAGACAACTCCGGTAAAAAGATAGATAAAAAAATCAACCCGTAAAAGACTTAAACCCTAACACCAGTCATATGTGCCGTTTTACTTTTTACATGGGTCAACCTATCAAGGTCAGTTCGCTGATAACTGAGCCCCATCATTCCCTTATTAACCAAAGTTTCGAATCCACGGAACGCGAGGAACCACTCAATGGAGATGGGTTTGGACTGGCCTGGTATAAACCCCAGGTTTCGGAAGAGCCAGGTTTATTTAAATCGATCACTCCCGCCTGGAGCAATACTAATCTCTACGAGCTCTGCAAAATCATTGAAACTCCTTGTGTTTTAGCTCACGTAAGAGCCGCTACTCAACGACTTGCCGTGGCTGAGAACAATTGTCATCCTTTCAAAAAGGGTCCAGTTTCATTTATGCACAATGGAGATATTGGTGGGTTTTTGAACATAAAAAGGATGATTATTGAAAGTCTCAGTGATGAAGCGTTTCACAGTATATTAGGATCTACAGACACAGAACATTTATTTGCTATTTTTCTTGATGAATATTGGAAACAGGAAGAATCAGACGACCTAAAACGTTTGGCTAATGCCATGAAAAGCAGTATTTTAAGGGTTAATCGCTTAATCGGAAGACATTGTCCGGGAGAATTCAATTATCTCAATCTGGTTGCGACAAATGGTAAGAGTGCGGTGGCAGCCCGCTTCACTACTGATCCGGATTTGGATGCCGACACTTTATATCTTAGTCATGGGTTGAAATATATATGTGAAGATGGGCTATGTAAAATGGTTGAACCAAAAGATTATGAAAACGCCGTGATCGTAAGCTCCGAGCCCCTAAGTCAGGATAAATCGTGGAGCATGATTCCCGTCAATCACATGGTTTTAATTGAAGATGGACATCTCATTGACCAGGTGGAAATGGTAATTTGAGATTAAAAAATGCCTAAGATTTTAGAAACACAGGAAAACAAGAAAGGTAAACCACCTGGCGATCTGACATTTGTTGGCTCAAAACAGCTGGATAGACCTACAGTCGAGGTATTTGACTATTCAGAAAACCAAATTGAATCTTTGGAGATCGATCACCTGAAAGAGTTGAGTTATTTAAAAGATTCCAAAAGCGTCTCCTGGGTAAATATTGAAGGATTGCATGATGTTGGGTTTATCCAGGAATTGGGTGAGATTTTCGATTTACATCCATTGTTGTTAGAAGATACATTAAATACCACTCAAAGGCCAAAATTCGAGGAGTTTGATGACTATTTCTTTATTGCGGTGAAAATGCTCACATATAATGACCATTCCGATGAAATCGAAATGGAACACACCAGCTTCGTGGTTGCCAAAAATTATGTGATCACAATACAGGAAGGGCGGCCGGGAGATGTTTTTAAACCCATTCGTGAGCGACTTCAACGTTCTACATCCAAAATACGGAGCCGGGGAACTGACTATTTGGCTTATTCACTATTAGATGTGATTGTGGATAACTATATCTCCATAATTGAGGGCTTTGGCGAGAAGATAGAGCGGCTGGAGGAAAAATTAATTGATGATGATGGAACTGATGTATCAGAAGAAATAAACAGGTATAAGAAAGAGATCAATTTTCTAAGAAAAACAGTCCGTCCTACACGTGAACTTGCTGCTATGTTTTGGAAATGCGAGTCTGATATTATTGACGAGCGTACGGTCCCTTATCTGAATGATCTTATAGATAATATTGCCCATGCTTCCGAGTCAATTGAGACTTATCAGATTATGCTAAATGACCAATTGCATATTTTACAGACCCAGATATCCAACAGGCTTAACGAGATACTCCGCGTATTAACCGTTTTTTCGGTGGTCTTTATACCACTTACTTTTATTGCCGGTGTTTACGGGACCAATTTCAAGTATTTTCCTGAGTTGGAATTTCAATATGCCTATCCGGTTTTTTGGGGTATTCTAATCACGACTGCAGGATTGATGCTGCTTTATTTTAAGAGGAAGCGATGGCTATAAATGCAATTGAAGGTAGCTGCTTGTCGTTAAAGTGACTATAATTAAAATACGTCTTAAGCCAAATCTCCCAGGTATGGCTAATAGAAAAGACATTGAAGCTCATATTGAACAAAAAGCTGATAAGATGGCCAGTTTGATCAGGGAATTTGAAGGCAGGAACGGCCAGGCTGAGCATTCAGTTATATCAAGATACTCGAAATGGATTGGGACTTCTGCGGGATGAGATTGAAGAGCTGAGAAAGCAATTGAATGCTCCAAAGTGGCTATGAATTCATAGTGGATGAAAATCAGGGTCAAGTTCCGAATTTTCCATAATTTCGGTGAACAAGAAGTTTTGGGGAATAGGTGAAAGAAACGTTTGATACATCAGTAATAGAGGAATTGCCCCACGGAGTGATCGCGTTTGATAACAGCTCCAGGGTGAGGCTTATCAATCGATCGGCACAAGAATTTTTTGGAGTAAATAAATGCGATCAGATAACTGATCTGGCTTCGTTTTTTCAGTTTGCCCAAGCGCTGCCTGAACTTCTGAAAATTCTTGAAGAAAACACTAAAAAGGAAAAGTCATTCGATCTTGTCAATATAACATATGAGAATTTTTACCTTAACATTCAGGCCAGGTTTTTTAAGGAAGGATTTATCCTGACTTTCTCTGATAACACTTCTGTAAAAGAGACCGAACTAAAAGCCCTTCATACTCTGCTTAAAGTGTTGGAAAAGGAAAAGAAAAGATTAGCAACTGAAATACATGATGGAATTGGGCCAACTTTATCTGCAGTGAAATTAAATTTGCAGATTGTTCAGTCAGAATTACAGGTAATTGAAGCAGGGACTGTCAAACGATTGGAAGACACCTATAAATTGATCGATGACCTGTCTGATGATATGAGATCTATATCTCACGCTTTGCTTCCTAAAGTATTAATTGATTTTGGTTTAATTGCCGCAATGGAGAATTTATGTGAACGTGTGGAAGAAGTTTCTAAGGTGAAAGTAGAGTTTATAGGACCGACTTCATTAAGCAAAAAAGTTGACTACAATATGGAACTCAATCTTTACAGGATAGCCCAGGAACTTTTCAATAACACCTTGAAATATGCGGAAGCTGGTAAAGTTACGGTCAAGCTTTCAACAGAAGATTCATCTTTGGAAATGATTTATACTGACGATGGTAAAGGGTTTGATGTCCAAGCGCCGTCCCATGGAATTGGTTTGCTAAACATGAAGACCAGGGTGCGGGCAATGAAAGGGAAGTTTATTATCAACTCCGGGCCTGGTAAAGGTGTCAAAGCTGAGATTACAGTGCCAACGAAAAGGGAATGAAGGTAATTGACGTAATTATAGCAGATGATCATAAAATTTTCCGCGAAGGCGTATTGGCGATTTTAGAAAAAGAACGGGACATTTCAGTATTGGGTGAAGCCGGCAATACAGATGAATTATTTAATGCGTTGAAAACCAGTATGCCCGATGTGATATTAATGGATATCAACATGGGCAATGACACCGATGGCATTGATGCAACAATTGGG
>JAJCYL010000282.1 GCA_029262955.1 Cytophagales bacterium
ACGCTGGCGGGTTATTTGCATCAAACCAAACTTGGTCAGAGGGAGAATGGTAAATTTGGACCTATCCTCCTTCATTTCCTTTTTCATGGCGTCATAGATCAACTTTTTGTTGTCTCTTTTCTTCATGTCAATGAAGTCTATGACAATGATGCCGCCCATATCTCGCAACCGGAGTTGTCGAGCTATTTCTTTTGCTGCTTCAATATTAACGAGCATTGCCGTATCCTCTTGATTGGATTCAGCATTAGATTTATTGCCGCTATTGACATCAATTACATGGAGAGCTTCAGTATGCTCTATGATGAGATAGCCACCACCTGCAACGCTAACTGAAGTTCCAAAGGAAGTTTTTAACTGCTTCTCAACATTGTAGTGCTCGAAAATTTTGGTCTTGCTATTATGCAGCTTAACTATCTTTTCCTTTTCAGGTGCTATTTTTTGAATGAAATTTTTGACTTCCTGATATAGAGTTTTATCGTCAACTACAATATTGTCAAAGGTTTCATTCAGGACATCTCGAAGGATAGATGAGGTGCGGTCCATCTCCCCGATTATCTTATCGTTCGGTTTTGCTCTTCTGAGTTTCTTAATTCCCTCTTCCCAAATACTTACAGAATTCCTAAGGTCCTTGTCTAACTCAGCGACTTCTTTTCCTTCCGCTACCGTACGTATGATCACACCAAATCCCTCGGGCTTGATTGAGGAAACAAGCCTTAATAGACGCTTGCGTTCATCGCTGTGAGATATCTTTTTCGATACGCTGACTGCATTAGAAAATGGAACCAGAACCAGATAACGGCCGGCTATTGACAACTCACAGGAGAGTCTCGGTCCTTTTGTGGAGATTGGTTCCTTAACTACCTGAACAATAATTTGCTTGTTCCTATTCAAAACCTGGGTCATTTTCCCAAGTTTATCAATGTCTGGTTCCATACGGAATCCAGCCAATTTTGGACTCACATTCCTATTATTCAGGTGAAGCCTTACAAATTTGTTAAGCGACTGAACCTGGGGTCCTAAATCTAGATAATGTAGAAAGGCATCTTTCTCATACCCGATATCTACAAATGCTGCATTGAGACCCTGAACAATTTTCTTGACAGTTCCCAGATAGACATCACCAACATTAAATTTACGGCTATTGTCTTCATCATGAAACTCAAGTAATTTTTTCTCCTTTAGTAGAGCGATCCTACATCCATTCTGAGTTGAATTAATGATTAATTCGCTACTCAAAATAGTTTGGGTTAAAAAGTTTTATAAGACTATATCTTTTCAGGCTACTTCTTCTTGTGCCTGTTTTTTCTTAGTCTCTTTTTCCTTTTATGGGTAGCGATCTTGTGTCGTTTTCTCTTTTTACCACAAGGCATAACTACAATTTGTTAATGGTTTAAAATTCTTTAATTTATCTTATTCAGGTAGTCCTCGACCAACTTGATAATAGCCGGATCATTACCTTCCTTAGCTACGTATATAAAATTCTCCTTAGCTTTTTTGTCATTTCCTATTTCTAAATAGCTCACTCCTAAATAAAAGTATCCTTCAATATTGGTCGGATCTAATTCTGTGACTGTTGTGAAACGATCAACCGCCCGATCAAACTGTCCTGACTGAATACTTAGTAGTCCCAGATTATACTGGGCCTCAATGTTTTCAGGATTTTCTTCTGCTAGTTCTCGCAGCTTCAGAATCCCCTTCATCGGATTATCTCCAGTCACTTGAGTCATTGCTATCCTGGCTGCCAAATCTGGTCTTTCAACTTCAGAACTTACCTGGGAATATACTGCTCTCACCCTCTCACCAAATCTTTCCGCTATAATTCTATCGTTTACCAGGCCAAATGCCCGGTAATAGATATTTCCTGCTACCTCCTGTAGTCCTACCGTGTCCAACTGCAGAATATACTCAGCATATTTGGCCGCACTGTCTATTTGATTATAAATAAGGAACGCTCTCGCTAAAGAGTCTGCAAAGGTAGAACTTTTTTGCATACTATTTGAGCGCGACAAGATATCTCTGAATTGATCTATTTTTATTGCCACTGAGTCGGGAATATCCATTTCGTGGATCTGACTTTCCTCAGGAGTTTGTTCCTGACTCAACGTTGTCTCCTCATCGTTTTTGACTACAACTTTTGGAAGTTGATATATTCCCAATATAGCAAGTGCGGCAATAATTGATATTATTATTTGTTGCCGTCGCATTAATACTTAGGGTTACGAAGTAATTTTCTTACTCCCTTTGATTTTTTCAACGAATACTTTGGAAGGTTTGAAAGAAGGAATGAAGTGTTCTTCTATAACTATTGCGGTGTTCTTAGAAATATTGCGAGCAATCTTTCTGGCTCTCTTTTTATTAACAAAGCTGCCGAATCCTCTAACGTAGATATTCTCTCCATCAGCCATGGAGTTCTTTACTACCGTAAAAAATGCTTCGACTGTCGTTTGCACATCCGTTTTGTCGATTCCAGTCTTGTCGGATATTTCATTGATTATGTCGGCCTTTGTCACAATAAATTATTTAAGATTGAATGGTGTACTCATATTTTTGGCGGGGCAAATTTAAAAGGCGTCATGTACTTTAAAAATTATTTTGTCAAATAATCGAACTTTCTTTACAGCTATAACTTAATCATTATTAGACAGTTGCCCCTTCAGTCAAATTCATTTGTAGCAGATCTGATGACATGGTACCTTCATAATAAGAGGGAATTACCATGGAGACAGACTAATGACCCATATAAAATATGGTTATCGGAGATAATTCTGCAACAAACGAGGGTAAACCAAGGTTTGCCTTATTATTTAAGATTTGTTGAAAAATATCCAACAATTCAGGCTCTTGCCAATGCCAACGAGGAGGAAGTTCTGAGATTATGGCAAGGTTTAGGCTATTATTCACGAGCCAGGAATTTACATCAATGTGCAAAATTTGTGTCAACTAACCTCAAGGGTAAATTTCCGGAGACCTTTAGTGAGCTGATGAAGTTGAAAGGTGTGGGTCCATACACCGCAGCTGCCATTGCCTCAATTGCTTTTGGCGAAGCAGTTCCAACTATTGATGGGAATGTTTATAGAGTTCTAAGTCGCATACTCGGTATTGATTTAAATATTGCGGATCAGAAGAGTAGAAAAGTATTTTTCAATAAGGCAAAAGAGTTAATGGCTGACAATGAGCCAGGATTTTTTAACCAGGCCATTATGGAATATGGTGCGCTTTTTTGTCTTCCTAAAAAACCGAAATGTGAACAATGTACTATTAGCAAAAGTTGTCATGCATATGAGTTTAACCAGCAAGATTCCTTGCCAGTAAATAATAGGAAAATTAAAATCAGTAATCGGCACTTCAACTATGTCGTTTTTTGTACTGAAGATAAGATCTTAGTTAATAAGCGGAATCCAGGAGATATTTGGGAAAGTCTCTATGATTTCTACAATGTAGAATCAGATAGATTCCTTTCCGAAGAAGAACTGATGTTTGAACTGCCTACTCAATTCAATAACAAGTGCACCGTAATATCTGTCTCAAAAGACTATAAGCATATCCTTACTCATCAGCGAATTAATGCCCGGTTTTATATTATTGAAATAAATGATCGTAATTTTGCGAAAACCGTTGGAAAGAAACTTGGACTCCAACTGATTTCACAGCAAAGTCTGGAGCGTGTCCCAAAGCCAAGATTGATTGAAGGGTTTTTGGCTGACGAAAAATTTACATAACTTGATTCAACTAATTTAATAATAGAAGCAATGGCAGGAGTTAATAAAGTAATCTTAGTTGGCAATTTAGGTCGAGATCCTGAAGTAAGACATTTGGAAAGCGGAAGGGCAGTAGCGAATTTTTCTATCGCTACTAGTGAGACATACAAAAATAAGGAGGGAGATAAAGTTACTCACACTGAATGGCATAATGTAGTTTTATGGACTCCACTTGCAGAAATAGGAGAAAGGTTCTTGAAAAAAGGCTCACAGGTATACATTGAGGGTAAGCTGACTACAAGATCTTACGATGACAAGGATGGAAATAAAAAGTACATTACCGAAGTAGTCGGAAGAGAAATGACTTTATTAGGAAGACCAGCAGATAGTCAAGGTGGAGGAGCAAGTAGTGGAGGAGCAAGTAATAGTGATAGTGTGGCTGAACCCACAACCGCTTCCCCTGCAGCATCAGAAACAACGTCAGCTGAAAATTCCGAAGTGGATGACCTTCCATTTTAATGAATGAAAATTAATTGGAAATGACTGATGATCCCTTGCCGGGGACTCTACTATTTATCCTAGCAGCTAGTCCTACATTTATTATCATAAGCAGCGTGATTATGCTGTCTCTTCTGATATTGTCAGCGCTGGTATCAGGATCGGAAGTAGCCTTTTTCTCACTGACCCACAACGACATAGATCAGTGTCGAAGTTCTAATAGCCCTCAAGATCGTAAAGTGATACACTTATTAAATAAGCCTCAAAAACTTCTTGCCACGATCCTCATACTAAATAACCTGTTAAACATCGCTATAGTGACATACGCCACGTATGTGGCATGGGAAATTACAGGGACGAGAAACCCGGAAGGTAATATTGTTGTCACTCTAACCGTTTTGGTAACGTTATCAATTTTGCTCTTTGGAGAATTCATGCCCAAAGTTTTCGCCAATCACAATAATTTAAATTTTGCCCGATTCACTAGTAGTCTATTGAGAACCTCTGCAACAGTATTCGGACCTCTATCAACTGTACTGCTTGGTATAGGTGATATTATTGAGAGGAGGATGAGAATTAAATCCTATAATGTATCTGTGGACGAGTTCAATCAGGCCCTGGAATTGACCACAAAAGATGAAGACTTAGAGAGTCAGAAGGACATTCTTAAAGGAATCGTCAACTTCGGAACACTTACGGTTAGGCAGATTATGAAATCCAGAATGGATATTACCGCTTTTGACGACGGGATTGATTTTCATGAATTGATGGACATGATCAATAAAACTGGATTTTCACGTATTCCCGTTTATAAAGAGACAGTAGATAAAATTGAAGGTATCCTCTATATAAAAGACATCTTACCACATACTGATAAAAATGAAAATTTTAAATGGCAAGAATTGCTAAGACCTGGGTACTTTGTGCCTGAGAGCAAGAAAATAGACTCACTCTTTAAAGATTTTCAAGAAAAAAGAGTTCACATGGCCATTGTAGTTGATGAGTATGGAGGTACCTCTGGCCTGGTGACTTTAGAAGATATCATAGAGGAGATTGTTGGTGAAATCAGTGATGAACATGATGAAGAGGAAGATGTTGACTATAAAATGGTCGATGAACAGACTTATATATTTGAAGGAAAAACATCTCTAAATGACTTCTGTAAAATACTGGGAGTAGAGCCTGTAATATTTGAGCAAATAAAGGGAGAAAGCGAATCACTAAGTGGGCTACTTCTGGAGATTCATTCCAAACTCCCCATAGCTGGCGAAAGCATTGAATTTGATCGCTTCATATTTACAATTACATCAGTGGATCCAAGGCGAATAAAGAAAGTCAGGGTCTACATCAAGCAGGTGTGATGGGTTATAAGAAGACTATTTTGCTGATTCCTATCTTGATTGGCTTTGGGTTGCTTTCATGTACGACCGATTACGTACCAAAACCAAAAGGATTCAACCGAATTGTTCTACCCAAACCAAAGTTTTTGCAATTGCCAGATTCGTTTCCCTATAGCTTCCAATACTCATCCTATGCCAGGTTATTGAGAGACAGTTCATGGATGGCAGAGCGTTATTGGGTTGATATCTTCTATCCTTCTTTAGGAGCAAATGTCCAGGTGACTTATAAGTCGATCGATGGTAACCAAAAGCTATTAGAGGAATATCAGAATGATGCATATCGGCTTACTGCTAAACATCAAATTAAAGCTTACTCAATAGAAGAGGTGAATGTCAAACTACCTAATGGGGATATAGCTGTGGTATCTGAGTTAGAGGGACAGGTTCCCAGTCAATTTCAATTTTATGTGACAGACTCTGTGCAACATTTCCTAAGGGGAGCATTATACTTCAGAACTGCTACTCAAAATGATTCATTGGCACCAGTCATTGAGTATATGAAGCAAGACATTATGCATTTGCTTAATACACTAAGCTGGAAATAACATCTAAATCTCATAATCTTTATATTTAGGCAAGTGTGTACGACTGAGTCGTAATCAATCTTCATGTCCAAATTTTTCGATACCAGGGTAGAATTTTTAAAAGGAGTTGGTCCGAAGAAGTCAGAACTTTTAAATAAGGAGTTGGGTATTTTCACTTATGGGGATCTGATTCAGCATTATCCTTTTCGATATGAGGACCGCTCTAAATTCTATAAGATAGGAGAATTGAATCCAGAGTTGCCAATGGTACAAACTATTGGTGTTATTAAGGGTTTTCGACAGGTAGGAAAAGGTAGGAAGGTCAGATTGGTGGCCAACTTAATGGATGATTCCGGTCAGATCGAACTGGTATGGTTTAAAGGAGTTGCCTGGGTGTTGGATAAATTGAAGGCTGGTGTGCCTTATGTCGTTTATGGAAAACCCACCAAATTTGGCCGTACTCTGAATATAGCGCATCCGGAAGTTGAACCAGTTTCAGAGAGGAGTTCGAAACCCGGTTTCCTGCATCCGGTATACCATTCAACAGAGAGGCTTAAGAATCAATATCTCGACAGTAAATCAATTGCAAAACTTCAAAAGGAGCTTCTTATTCAGTCTCTCAACTATATTTCTGAAACCTTGCCTATTGGTTTAAGAGAGGAATTTGGGCTTTGTTCTAAAAAAGAGGCCATTGTACAAATTCATTTTCCGAAGGATGTTGAGCAGCTAAACAAAGCCAAATTCAGACTGAAATTTGAGGAGCTTTTCTATGTGCAACTTAAACTCATTAAGCAGAAATTAACGAGAATCGAAAAGTATAGTGGGCTCGTTATGACTGATAGTTATCTGGTGAAAGATTTTTACGATAATCATTTACCTTTTGACTTGACAGATGCCCAAAAGCGAGTAATTAAAGAAGTCTATAAAGATTTCCGTTCAGGGAAGCAAATGAATCGGCTGCTGCAAGGAGATGTTGGAAGTGGTAAAACAATAGTGGCATTTATATGTATGTTGATAGCAATAGGTAGTCATTCTCAAGCAGCTTTAATGGCTCCAACGGAAATTTTGGCAGAACAACATTACAATGGCCTCCGAAATTTCGCTCAGATGGTGGGTTTGAGAGTAGGTAAACTGACAGGGTCTTCCAAACAAAGTGAAAGAAAAGTAATTCATAGGTTATTAAGGGATGGTGAAATTGACATATTAATTGGCACACATGCTCTGTTAGAAGACATTGTAAGATTCAAAAATTTAGGCCTGGCAGTTATTGATGAGCAGCACAGATTTGGTGTGGCTCAGAGAGCTAAACTTTGGAACAAGAACAAAGACACCTTTCCTCATGTACTGGTTATGACTGCAACCCCAATACCGAGAACTTTGGCAATGACTTTGTATGGTGATTTGGAAATCTCTACAATCGATGAACTCCCGGCTGGGAGGAAACCAATAGTAACCAATCACTTTTATGATTCCTCCAGATTAAAAGTTTTTGGTTTTATCAGGGATCAAATACAAAAGGGAAGACAAGTTTATATTGTGTATCCCCTAATTGAAGAATCCGAGAAAAGCGACTACAAAGACCTGATGGATGGTTATGAGAGTATTAGCCGAGCCTTTCCGGGCCTGGCTATTAGTATTGTTCATGGTAGAATGAAATCGGAGGATAAAGAGTTTGAGATGCAGCGTTTTGTAAAGGGGGAAACTAAGATCATGGTAGCGACAACTGTTATTGAAGTGGGC
>JAJCYL010000283.1 GCA_029262955.1 Cytophagales bacterium
GGAACGTTTATTGAAACTACTTGCTAATAGTTATTTATATAAAGACTTGCTTGTCCTGGAGCAAATCAAAAAACCTGCATTGCTCCAAAAAATAGTCAAGGCACTTGCTCTTCAATTGGGCAATGAGGTGTCTTTCAATGAGATCGCACAATTAGTTGGTGCAGATTTTCAAACTGTTGATAAGTACATCGACCTGTTGCAAAAGGCATTTATTGTTTTTACCCTGCCTGCATTTAGCCGTAATGTCAGGAATGAGATAAGGAAAAACAGGAAAGTTTATTTCTATGATTGTGGTATAAGAAATGCAGTAATCAATAATTTCAGACCCTTGGATTCAAGAAATGATACAGGGGCACTTTGGGAAAACTTTCTAATTAGTGAACGAATGAAAGCCTTGTCTTATTCAGGAAAAGAAGTAGATCGATATTTCTGGCGAACTACTCAACAACAGGAAATTGATTACCTGGAGGAACATCCTGATGGTTTGGATGCTTTTGAGTTTAAGTGGAGTAAAAAAGCTAAACCAAAGTTCCCGAAAACATTTACAAGGAACTACCCTGAAGCATCGACTCTATTGATTACACCTGAGAATTTCAGAGAGTTTTTAGTAGGATTTCCAGATTGAAGATTGAGATAAACTGCCATCAATAAACTTTAAATCACCAATCCGGAATTCATTAATTTTTATTTAAAGTACACAAATACGAAACATATACCTGGTTTTTCAGTATATTGTATACAAATACGACAGTAATATGAAAGAAGCGGGTATTAAATGACCAGGTTAGTACTGATAACAGGCATCATCCTCATCTCGTTTTGCGAAGGCAGGGTTTTGGCTGGGTAGTTAGGCAAAAGCTTATTTTAAAAATCTAAAGATTACCAAGTATGATTTTGAGGAATAGACCATATGAATTGGGACAGTTTTTATGTTTGATTCAAATCCGAAAGATCTAATGTATAATAATTGTAAAAAATGAAAGGAACTAACCTGGGAGAATTTGAGGAGTTGGTATTACTGATTGTGGTTGCCATTCCGGATGATGCCTATAGTGTAGCTATAGCCGATGAGATAAAGTCCAAAGCAAATAGGGGAGTGGCCCATAGTGTCGTTCACACGGCGCTTTATCGGTTAGAAGAGAAGGGTTTTGTGAAGTCTGAAATGGGAGCTGCTACAGCTGAGCGGGGAGGTCGAAGAAAGAGAATGTATCAGATTACTGCTTCGGGAATGCGGGCCCTGGAGCTAAGTAAGTCCAATAGAGATCAGTTTTGGAAAATGATTCCGCAAGCAAGAATTGCAGACATCTATGAGGAATAGTAGAAATAGAAATCCACCTAGACTACTAAACCGCTTTTTGGAGTGGTATTGTGCTGATGAATTCCTTGAGGATTTACAAGGAGATCTTCATGAGTACTATAATCGCCGGCTCAGAAAATCCGGCAAGTTTATCGCCGACCTATGGTTTGTTATGGATGTAATTCGGAATATGAAGCCTCATTTGGCAGGGTTCCGGAATAGATATAAAAGCACACCATGTTATATTCCCATGCTGTTCCACAATCTAAAAACTATCAAAAGAACCCTTATTAAAAATAAATTCTATGCCGGGATCAATATCGCGGGTTTGGCCATAGGAATTGCTGGGAGTTTATTCATTTGGGAATACGTAAGATATGAGTTGAGCTTTGAGAATTTTCATTCTAAATCCGATGATATCTATAGGATTACTATGAACTTTTATAATCGTGGGAGTGGAAATGTACATTGGGCCAGAACCCCTGATGATTGGGTTATTGATGTAATTGATGAATTACCTGAAGTGAAGTCTTACATTAGGTTTCAAAATTACTATCCTCGAGTTGTCAAAGTAGGAGAGAAAGCTTTTAAAGAAGAATATGCTTTTTCAACTGACTCTTCTGTTTTTTCAGTATTTGATTTCAAATTGCTCGAAGGAAATCCGAGAACAGCATTGAAAAATCCGTTTTCTGTCGTTTTGACAGAATCGCTCGCTAAAAAATACTTTGGTGACCAGAATCCCTTAGGAGAGCAGATAAATATTCTTGATGTCTATGAAGGTGATGGGGGAAATAATTTCTTGGTTACAGGGATAATGGAGGATGTGCCGTCAAATACGCACTTACCTGTTAACCTGCTCACATCATTTAACAATAGGGCGCATCGATCCAACTGGGCATATTCATACTTATACATGGAAGGTGGTACAAACCATGACATAGTAGAAAAAAAATTACCAGTTCTTGTAGATAGATATGCCGGAGGGGATAGTGCTTCTCAGTTTGTGAGTCTTCATCTTTATCCACTCAAGGATATTCATTTACATTCCAATCTTGCTCGAGAGATAATTCCGCCTGGGGATATTTTTTATGTAAAAATTTTCAGTACGGTTGGAGTATTTATTTTACTGATGGCTATCATCAACTTTACCAATTTGTCTATATCCCGTTCAATGGAAAGGGCAAAGGAGATAGGGGTTAGAAAAGTACTTGGTTCGGGAAGGAGTCAATTGTTTAGATATTTCTTACTCGAATCCATAATCTTTTCAACTATTGCCTCCTTTTTAGCCATTGCTTTGGTTCTCATTTTTGATTCCTACTTTTTTAGCTTTACAGGAATAGAAATCCAATTCAACAGAAACTTCGTTTACTTTTTAATATTTATAACCCTGTTTACTGGAAGCTTAGGAGGTCTTTATCCCGCATTGATCATTTCTTCCTTTAAACCGATTAAAGCCTTAAAAAAGCATGGTGAAGTACCCCAAACTTCAAAAACCTCTATTTCACTTCGCCACGTTTTATTAGGTGTCCAGTTTACCATTTCGCTAGTGATGTTGTCCAGCGCAATTATTACCTGGGAGCAGTTTAATTTCTTATCAGGGAAGAACCTTGGGTTCGATAAAGAACAGGTACTGGCTATCACCAATAGCCCACTTGAAGTTCAGGGAGAATACGAAATTTTTAAGTCAAGAATAGAGAAAACTCCGGGGGTAAATGCGGTGTCGGCTGTGATGGAAGTTCCCTCCAGGGAGATCAGAGATACTGGATTTGTTACTTATGAAAAGTTAGAGCCAGATCCGGTAATGGATTTGCAGGTGGCAGACACCAATTTTCTTGAATTTATGAATGTTGAGTTGATTGCTGGACGGGGGTTTTCTGAAAGCCTAAAGGCGCAGCCACCTCTACCCGATGATGCTCCTCTGGAAGATTGGATCAGCTACCTAAATAATGCCAGGAGGGAGTATCTTATTAATGAAAGTGGGATGAAGCTGCTTGGAGTGACAGACCCTCAGGAATTGTTGGGAAAAGAAATAAGTTGGAATCAGACTTTCAAACTTCAACCGGGACCCATTGTCGGAGTTATTAGCGATTTTCATCAGGAGACTTTGAGGAATAAAGTTGACCCCACGGTTTTTATCTATGAGCCGATTTGGCTAAGAGTTTTTCTAATTAAGCTGGAAACTTCAGGGTTGCCCTCCAGTCTTGCTTCAATAGATGAAGTCTGGAAAGATATGTTCCCTGACTTTCCGATGGAGTCTGCTTTTTTGGATGATCTGTTTAATCAATTATATGAATCAGAACAGCGTCAAAAAGAAATTCTTTCCTTGTTTTCTTCTGTGATCATTCTTATTGCCATACTTGGATTATTAGGCCTTATTTCTTTTATGATCCAAAAAAGAATGAAAGAACTGGCTATCCGAAAAATACTTGGAGCATCAAGTACTTCAATTATTTATTTATTTGGAAAGACCTTCATAGTTGAAGCATTTGTATCACTTTGTATTGCTGCCCCAGTGACGTCCTATTTCATGCAGGAATGGCTAAATAATTTTGCTTATCACATTTCTCTAAGCGGCATTGAATTCATCATTTCTTTTTTGATTATACTATTTGCCCTAAGTCTGATATTGGTGTTACAAGTTGGTAGATCTACTAACCTCAATCCCGTAGAAACATTGAGGTATGACTAGATAATCTTGAGTATTTTTTTTAAGATTGAAAGACTTCTTATCGTGATTAAACTGTTACTTATATTTCTTTTTTGTTTTTTTGGAAGGTCTATTTCATGGTCACAAGTATTGGCTATTACTTATCTCAACAAAGAGGATTCAACGGAAAATTATTTTATAAGAATGATCCCATATGGTCAGATAAAGGGTGCGATCGTTTTATTCCCAGGTTTCTATCAAACACCTGAAGAAATTATTGTTGAGACTGACCTTGACGAGCTGTGTACGAAAAATGGATATCTATTTGTTGTTCCGATTCAAAAAAGGAACTCTCTCCCTTTTGAGATTGGTTCTGTACGCTTTATGAGAGATCTGATACTTGAAATATATAAGGAACATCAGATTGAGGATGAAAATCTAATAATAGGAGGTTTTTCAAGTGGTGGATCCTTAGCACTTCTTTACTCTGAGGGGATTCTATCGGGGAAGATCACAGGGATTAAACCGAAAGCACCTTTTATGGTTGATTCTCCAATTGACAATGAACGAGTAGCATTAAATGAACTAAAAAGTTCAATCCTAAAAAATCTCGATATTGAAACAGACAGATACAGGAACGCATCTGCATACTTTATTTATAAATTTAAAGAATCGTTTGGTCAGAACTATCTCGAGAACTCCGAGTTTTATAATTCATCTCCATATGTTAGGTCCGATACTTCCCTTAGTAATATTAAGCCTTTAGTCAGCCTACCAATCCGATTTTATTCCGAACCTGATTTTGAGTACTTTTTTGATAGAGACTCCTTGAAGTTTGATCCGAATTTGATGAATATCTTAGATGGGGCACCACTGATTAATGATTTGAGATACTTGGGTAATACGAAATCGGAATTAATAATTACCAAGAACAAAGGCTATAGACGAGTGCAAAACATTAGACACCCTCATTCTATGTCGATAGTCGAATCACAAGAGTTCTTAAGCTGGGTCGAAAGTATTCTTGATAAGAATTGAGGTTGCTGAATTCACTATGACACTAGGACTAATGAGCTACTAATAAAAAAAGATGGTTAATTGTGACTTATTAGTGAATCACGCATTCGATCGAACATCAATTCCCATGAAGCAGATCGACTCTGTATGTCATCCGGTATCCACTCCAATTCTTGCACAAAGGCTAATTCAGTTCCTTCTAGGACCTGGCTAAGTTCAAGAGTAATAGTGCTTTTCATCTCAGGGGAGCCAGGCAGGTCTCTGTATTCGGCGGTATAGACTAATCGGTAGGGCCGACTTATTTCTATGTACTTACCTTCGACGAAGAACGTAGTCTCATTTTTAGTCTTAACTTCAAATTGATAGCTCCCACCAACTTCCAGACTGACAATAGCACTGATTGTTCTACTATTTTTTGGTCCAAACCACTGAGTGATGGATTTTGGGTTTGTGAGTGCCTCAAAAACTTTTTCAACCGGGGCATTAAATACCCTTTTCAGATATACTTTATTTCCCGGATTGGTCATTTTTATTCAGGAATTGATCCAGTGAATCAAAATTCTGACTCCAGAAGTCATGTTGGTGAGAAATCCAGGTGATGGCTTCAGTTAGCATCTCCGCCTTGTGTCTACAAATATATTGTCGACCATTTTTTTCTTTATTGAGCAGTTCAGCATTCTCAAGAACTTTGAGATGCTTTGAAACCCCCTGGAAACTCATGTCATACTGATCGGCCAGCTCCATTAAAGTTTTAGGTGCCTTCTTTAACTGAACAAGTATTGACCTTCTGGTCGAGTCTGATAAGGCACTAAATACTTTGTCTAACTTTTGATTTTCTTCCAACACCTTGAATATTTAAAAAATATCATAGGCCGAACCTACCAATTCGAGATTCTCTGCCTTAGGAGGGACCTCAGGGCCGCTTGCTTTCAATTCAGACCTAAACTTCTCAAAGGCAGGTAAATTGGGAACTATCTGACTGGTGGCGTCATCCGGATATACGGCAAAGTGTACGAAGGACTGACCATCCTCCAACATAAAGGCGCTGTACTTAATGCCAGGATTGTTCAGAGCCTTCAAATCAGACATCACTTGTTTGATATTGATCTGGTTGGTCTTCGCGTACTCTTTCTTTACACGATATTCAACTTTTACTGCTTTCATTTTGTTCAATATATATTCAAAGGTGATCATAAAATTGTATTCAACCAAGTGGTTGAATATAAAAATTTGTGATAACTTGTACTTTTAATCAAAAATTCTAAGAGAATGGATACCCAGGAAAGTGTTATCAAATTATTCAGGTTCAATAACTCGCTATTTGAGAATAAAGTATTCTCATTAAGTGATGCGGAAGCGGACAAGCGGATCAGTGATGCAGTCAACCCTGCTAAATGGCTAGCTGGACATTTGGCGAGCAGTAGAAATCATGTGCTCAATCTACTCGGAGTGGATAGAGAATTCCGCTACGAAGAAACCTTTAAAGGTGGATATGATGCCTCTAAAGATTACCCGTCCATGGCCGATCTCCGGGACGAATTTAACGACATCACTACACAGTTATTTACAGAATTGGACAAGGTATCGGATACTAAAATGGAAAAAGAGCTTGGCTACGATTTGCCACATGGAGCAAAGACAGTTGGAGAGTCACTACCATTTTGGTTGTACCACGAGGCATGGCATGTAGGACAAATTGCAATAATCAGACGTAGTCAAAATATGGAAGGTGTGGTACCGTACTGAAGCCAATGCTTCAGTAATGAACAAATAGCAAGAACCAAAAATCAAATAGTGGAGAATTCGGGGATATTGAGCTCAACACTTCTTCAAAAGTGTTGGTTTTTTGTCGTTTGGAACGTGGTGAAATCCCCGGACTTCTTGTGCAACTGACTGGTTTATTGATATCTTAGGATAAATAGCTTTTCTCAATAATGACAGATATACCTAAGAAAATAACCAAGAAATATACGAATGAGGAAGTAACAGTGGTTTGGCAGCCACATATGTGCATTCATTCAGAGATATGCTTTCATGGTCTTCCATCTGTATTTAACCCAGAGCAAAGACCCTGGGTTCAGGTTGAGGCTTCAGACACAAAGACTATAGTTAGTCAAATAAAGAGATGTCCTTCTGGAGCCCTCAGTTATTTCATGAATGCAGATGGTGAACCGGAGGAATCTTCGGTCTCAGTAGATGGAAAATTTACCGATCGTACCCAG
>JAJCYL010000284.1 GCA_029262955.1 Cytophagales bacterium
AAAAAGGAATTCTATCAGGTCACAGAAGCTGAATTGCAACAGTTCATTGATCAATTAAAGCAAATGATCCCTATGATGAAGGCATTTATGGGCAACCTACCCCCTTCTCAGCAAGAAAAGCTCAAAAAACAGTTTGGCCCATTGCTAGGTGGTGAAAAGGTTGAAACCACTTTTAGTAAAACTGATAGCAATGTGAAAGTGAAAAAATGGTCTGCAGACAAATATGAAGCATCACAGGGTGATCAGAAAATTGCCGACATGTTTTTGGCCTCTTACAGTAACATGGGAGTTAAAAAAGATGATTTTAAGAGTTTTGACGCCATGAGACGAGTGTTTGGGGAAATCATTGGAGAGTTTGCCGGCGTTTTACCAATGGGACCATCGGTTGCCGGATTGGCATCCAACCTTGATGAAAACCCTGCTTTTGATGAAGGTGTTCCAGTAAGAAGTGTGACTTACAAGGATGGTTCTTTGGTTGGTGAGAACATCATGGAAAGTGTTGATAAGGGAACAATTGATTCGGATAAATTTCTGGCTCCCAAGGGATATGCTCGTAAGAAAATGGAAATGCCCCAAATGAGGTAGAGGAATTAAAATCTCCAATGGCATTAAACCTCCAGGGGTTTCCATTAAAAAATGAGGATCACAATTGACAATAAACATTTTATTAAGAACAAACCTTGGAGGTTTACTATTCCAATTGAAGGGTTTATTCTTGAATAATGATTCAGTCCATTGACTTCCTAAAGAGCGAAATTGGCGTACTTAAAATTGTAGCCAATGACCAAAATCTTCAGGCAGTCATTTTTTTGGAGAAGGAAGATGTAAAACCTTCACCAAATAATATTACAGACCTCACAGCTTATCAACTATTAGAATACTTAGAAGGAAAACGACAGGAATTTGATCTCCCCCTAGGGCCGGAAGGCACTCTTTTTCAAAAAAAAGTCTGGCAGGAACTGACGAATATCCCATTTGGAACAAGTGTCTCCTACCTTGACATGGCTGAGCGATTAGGCGATCCCAAAGTAATCAGGGCAGCTGCCTCAGCTAACGGAAAAAATCCCATATCAATTATTATTCCCTGTCATCGGGTCATCGGCAGCGATGGCTCATTAACAGGTTATGCAGGGGGTTTACACCGCAAGGAATGGTTACTCAGGCATGAGCGTCATCCTATCTATAAGAATGAACAATTAAATATGTTCTGATTGCAAAAACTGGAGCATACGCAACCGTTTGAGTTGATTACACAGAGGGTTAATCGTATTTAATCGAATTTTTATAGCTTGCCATCCCAATAAACAACATGTCTTTTTTATGCCCAATGGTTCTCTCAATCCCGATCTGAAGATCGCCCAGAGCAAAACACTCAAAAACATTGATGAAATTTCAGACAGACTCGGTTTACCTGGCGACAGGATTGAACGGTATGGACGATATAAAGCTAAAATACCCATCGATCTAATCGACGAGAAGAAAGTCCAGGAAAGCAATTTGATCCTGGTAACGGCCATCACTCCCACACCTGCGGGAGAAGGAAAGACCACAGTATCTGTAGCTCTTACCGAAGGCCTTAACAAGATTGGAAAAGCAACCACAGTAGTCCTTAGAGAGCCCTCTTTGGGACCAGTATTTGGCATCAAAGGCGGTGCTACCGGAGGTGGTTACTCACAGGTTGTTCCCATGGAAGATATCAACCTGCATTTCACGGGAGATTTTTCGGCTATAGAAAAAGCCAATAATCTGCTTTCAGCCTTAATTGATAACAAGGTACATGACCGCAAAATGGGCATTGACCCAAGGACAGTCACCTGGAAGAAGGTGATGGACATGAACGACCGTTCTCTTAGGCATGTCATTACTGGTTTGGGGGGCAAAGCCGGAGGGTTTATCCGTGAATCCGGCTTCAACATAACTGCGGCCTCCGAAGTAATGGCCATACTTTGTCTGGCCAACGATCTCATGGATTTGAAAGAGAAAATGGGAAATATTTACATCGGAGACACTTTTAGCGGAGAAGCAGTCTATGCAAGGGATATTAAAGCGCATGGAGCCATGGCTGCACTCTTGAAAGATGCTATTAAACCCAATCTGGTTCAAACCCTGGAGGGCAATCCCGCAATCATTCACGGCGGACCATTTGCCAATATTGCGCAAGGAACCAACTCATTGATCGCTACCAAGATGGGACTGTCATTGTCTGATTTTGTGGTCACAGAAGCCGGGTTTGGTGCGGACCTCGGTGCTGAGAAATTCTTTAATATCAAATGTCAATATGGTAATATTTCACCTAAAGCCGTTGCACTGGTGGCAACTGTGAGGGCTCTGAAATACCACGGTGGAGTGGAAAATACTGACTTACAGGAGCCAAATGTCGAAGCCCTCAAAAAAGGATTGGTCAACCTCGACAAACATATCGAAAACACCCAGGGATTCAATATCCCATTTGTAGTGGCTATCAACAATTTCCCCTCAGACACGCCTGAAGAACTTCAGGCCATCCAGGACCACTGTTCAGCCAAAGGTGTGGAATCTGCCATCTGTAGAGGATGGGCCAAAGGAGGAGAAGGTACTACCGAATTGGCAGAAAAAATAGCGGCAGCTGTGAGCTCATGTACAAACAAGTTTACCCCTACCTACGATCATGACGAACCCATCAAGGACAAGATCTTCAAGATCTCCAATAGTATTTATGGTGCTTCCAAGGTTGAATATACCCCCGAGGCCGACAGGATTTTAAGGCGTGTGAGTGCTCTAAACCTGGACAAACTACCCGTCTGTATGGCAAAGACCCAGAGCTCCTTATCTGATGACGCCAAAAGGACTGGACGACCCAATAATTTTACCATTCGCATTCGGGAGGTGGAAATAGCCTCCGGAGCTGGCTTTATCATACCGATTACCGGTAAAATGTTACGCATGCCCGGTTTGCCTGCCATTCCCGCCGCCGAATATGTGGATATTGATGAAAAGGGAAATATTGTAGGGTTATCTTAATATACTCCTGCGAACATAAGTGTAAGGCTTCCAACTCAAAACAAATCGTCATACTCGGAAAATGAGGCTTTAAATTTCTAAAAAGGCTCATTTTATCGGGTATCTCAGGAGCAATTCCTAACCTGCATCGGATCTTAAAGATGTAGATTTTGCGTTTTGGAAATTACGGGATTTTATAAAACCAAAGAACAATGAAATAGATATGTTTTATCCTTCATAAGAGAAAAATATAAAGACATCTTAGTTCAACCAGATAAGCACGAAAAAGATTTGAACTATCTAAAAACACTGGCATCAGAGTTATTCATAATGTTCAACTCAAAGGAAACTATCCCGTTTTCGGATTTATATTTCATACTTGGTGAGCACAAGCGGACGCTTGCGCCAGGGTGGTGGGATATTGATATACTCCTGCGAACATAAGTGTAAGGCTTCCAACTCAAACAAATCGTCATACTCGGAAAATGAGACTTTAAATTTCCAAAAAGGCTCATTTTATTGGGTATCTCAGTAGCAATTCCTAACCTGCATCGGATATTAAAGATGTAGATTTTGCGTTTTGGAAATTACGAGATTTTATAAAACCAAAGAACAATGAAGTAGATATGTTTTTATCCTTCATAAGAGAAAAATATAAAGACATCTTAGTTCAACCAGATAAGCACGAAAAAGATTTGAACTATCTAAAAACACTGGCATCAGAGTTATTCATAATGTTCAACTCAAAG
>JAJCYL010000285.1 GCA_029262955.1 Cytophagales bacterium
ATACATCAAATCGCTAAACGACCTTGGGTTATTTCATCTAATTTCTGGTGATACCCTTCGTGCCATTGAGTCATTGGATGAAGCATTAAAATCTGAAATTCAACACATGCGTGATGTTTTCCCGGTTTTGACCAGGCAGCAACGCCAGAACTATTTTAAGCTAGCCAAAAACAATGTGGAGCGTTTTTGTTCTATAGCCTTAACACCAAAATATGTCAATACAATTTGGGGTCAAACAGGACTTAATCACTTTATCAACACCAAGGGTATTCTGTTTTATGCCTCTGATAAAATGAGAAAACTGGTACAATCCAGTGATGATGATAAAATCAAACAAACCTTTGAAGATTGGCGGGAAAAGAAATATCAGCTGGCACAGGCTTACTTACTAGCTGAAGAAGAACGCCAACTGAGAGGTATTTCCCTTGAAAAATTAGAGAATGAATCTGATGTGCTTGAAAAACGACTTTCATTGGCGTTTGCGGTTTTTTCTGATCACGAAAAAGCCTCCTATCACAAGTGGCAAGATATCAGTGCAGCATTACCGGATAGTGCGGTCGCCCTGGATATTATTCACCACCGACAGTATCGTGCTGAGATCATCGAAGAACAGATTGCCCAGGGTTTTGAAGATAAGTCCAATTACACTGCCTTTATTATTAAACCAGACTCCGTTTTAATTCCTGTCAGTTGGTCACATGAAGATGATCTCGACAAAGGGTATTCGCTTTATACGAACCTGTTGAAATTTGGCTTGCCTGATACTATAAGTTATCACACATTTTGGGAGCCTATTGATAGACATCTTCGTAGTGTCAAAAGAGTTTACATGGCACCGGATGGCATTTATTATAAGCTTAATCCGGCAGTTTTCTTCGATACTGGAAGTAGTACGTTTGTTGCAGATAAATATGACATCGTAAACATTACCAGCTCCAAAGATTTATTAGGTAAAGTGCAGAAGCGCTTTGTGAGGGAAGCCAGGATTTTTGGTAATCCAGCTTTTGATAAACTGGATACAGATATAGGTCTGGGTCAATTGCCTGGTGCTGAACGTGAAGCCAGTGACATTACCAAAATACTGGACGTCAGGCGCTGGAAATCAGAGACCTATTATTATCTGGACGCCACCGAAGATAGGATCAAGGAATTAAATAGTCCTGGAGTGGTTCACATTGCTACTCATGGTTACTTTAATGAGGACCCAAGTTTTACGGAGCCTTTAAACAGCTCAGGGCTTTTTCTAAGCAAAACGGATGAAAGCGATGAGGATGGCATCTTATCTGCCTATGAAGCTATGAATTTAGTTCTGGATAATACCAGTGTTGTGGTTTTAGCGGCATGTGAAACAGGACTTGGAACGGTCAAGAATGGGGAAGGTGTCTTTGGTTTACAGCGTGCATTTCTGGTAGCCGGAGCCCATAATGTATTGATCAGTTTAGTTAAAATAAACGATCAGGCTGCCCGTCGATTTATGAATCTGTACTATGAACAATTGCTATTACGTGAAGACCCACAAGCAGCTTTTTTCAGTGCACGTTCGGCATTCAAGAAAGAGGAAACTAATCCCTACAATTGGGGTGCATATGTGTTGGTTTCCAGGAATTAGATTCCGCCACAAAAGGCAGTAAGCCACTAAGACACTAAGACACAAAAAACTTTACCGCTGTTAACTTGTTTCATCTGACGAGTCGTATTAAGCTCCGTGTCTACATGATACAAAGTTGGTCAAACTTCTTTGTGCCCTTGTGGCTTTGTGTCTTTGTGGCTTACTATTGAGGCTCTTCAATAATCAATTAACCGCCACTCTTTTGGTATTGTAAACAAAAACCACATCTCCTGCCCGAACTTCCTTTTCCAATTGATTAATCTCTACCAGTAGCTCCTCCGGGGTTCTAAATTTTCGGGCCACGGCAGCAATTGTTTCTCCTTCCTCAACTATGTATGGAAAGAACTTATTCTTCACGTCAGTCTCGTCAAGAAAGTATTTAATGTTTGAAGTGAAGACCGGTTCATCGATTCTAATCACCTCGCCCTTTTTAAGAACGTCGGAACCCATCTCATTCCAGATCTTGATCTTATCTCTATTGACATTCAATATTTCAGATGCATTATCAACGTTCATATCCGTCCGTATTAATAGTTTTTTGGATTTATCAAGTTCCAAAGGCACAGTGCTATAAACAAATAACTCCGCTCGTCTGTCAAAAAATCGATCATACCAGGTGGTCCCTGCATTAACCAAATTGTCCTCTCCCCTGGCATCTATAAGGATTCTTCTTTCGGGATACCCTTTACTCACCAAATATTCACGTACTGCATTGCCCCTGTTAGCACTCAGTCGAATGTTGTACTCATTTCCTCCTACATCATCGGTATTAGCCACCACCTGGATATATTCAATGGCATCCATGTTGCTCTTCACCTGATTAATTAGGTTATCCAAAGACAACCTGGCTTGTTTAGTCAGTTTTGTTGAGCCAAATTCGAAATAGACCTTCTCAAAATCAGCTTTTTCATATCCTTCTAATTGAGCAGCACTAACAATATCGGTAGTACCAATTTGCAATTCAGAAAATTGCTGCCCCGCAGATTGCCTGTTGTCACTTCTACTATTATTCTGAGCATTAGCCGCAATTAAAGCCTCACTAATTGCACCAATATCCTGAGTGGAGTCACCTCCCAATAAATCCGGCCTGGCCTTTTTCCTTTTTGGTGGCTCAAAGAGATCAAACCCCTGGTAGTCCTCTACTCGAAAGGTGGTCAGATCTAACGACCGAACGGATTTAAACCTCGAAACAATTCTCTGGTCGATTAAGGACTCACCCGATATGAGTAATGATAAATAAAGCAGTTCATCCGATACTGCAAAGGAATAGAGGTTAAGGTGTGCTCTGTCATTTCTATTGGAGGACATAAATCCAACACTATCCGAAATAGAAAAATAAATATCATCTAGAGGTGAGTTGAAGGGATCCCCCAGATTATAAATTTCCGGCTCAAAAAACGATTCTCCTTTGGCAGCAAAAATGTCAAATCCTCCATACCCCACATGACCATCGCTGGAATAGATTAAGCAACGATAAGCTGATGAATAGTACGGTGTAATTTCATTGGAAACCGTATTGATGACATCTCCCATGTTAATTGCTGGAGTCCATGAATCTTCCTCAATACCTCGTAAACTCATCCAGATATCTGTGCCTCCATAGCTTCCTTCCCGGTCCGATACAAAAAAAAGTGTATCTGCCTGAGGTGTAACAAAAGGGTGCTTACTTTCATATCCAGCTGCATTGATGTAATCGTTCAATACAACCGGTTCCGTCCAGCGGTCGTTAACGAACCTGGAAACAACAACTTTGCAATCTGAGCCGTCATTCGCCTGGCAGGTGGTAAAATAGAATGACTGACCATCCGCGGTAAAATTACCAGTACCTTCCGACCATTTGGTGTTCAAATTATCAAAACGATTCCTCGAAGATATATCACGCCAGTTGTCATTTCTTTTAGTGAATTGGACCAAATCTGGAAGCAGCCCATCGTATTGCACTCCGTCGTATTGCCTTGAACCAAGCTTGCGGGTCGTAACGAAGACTAAAGCGTCGTTTTGAGGATTAATTACGCCACCAAAATCGTGAAACCTGGAGTTGAGATCCTTCATCTCAGAAATAGTGAAGCCTCTGTTCTGCTCCTCATGATTTAGGGCTAACTGACACCCTTCACTCTGCTTTCTGCTTGATTCAAGCAACTTATCATTGACATCCGGTAATGTAATGAGATAAGCGAAAGTTGAATCTGCCAAGGCAAACTCACTTTCCAGCTTTAAAATGGTGCCATAAAAATAAATTGATGAGTGCCTGTACTCGCCATTAGGCTTTTTAATTAATTTCAAAAATTGTTCCTTAGCCTTTTTGTATTGTAAGGTTCGGTAATAAGAG
>JAJCYL010000286.1 GCA_029262955.1 Cytophagales bacterium
CCCCGTGGCTGTCATTAACCAAAATCTCAGCTGGTCCAAAATCATAAATAGCCTTGACCACAGCATTCACTTCCGCAGTCATCAACTTTCGGCCTGTATCATAGTCCTTTCCGGAACTACTGACCATTTTAGGAGTGCCAATTCCCCCTATTCCTTCCATATCAACTGAAATGAAAATTTTCAGAGTCTGCTGGGCTACAATGGGAGAAATAATTATCAGGCAGTTAAAAAGGAAGGGTAGAATGATCTTTTGCATAGGATTATTTGATAGTCAAAGCAATAGTAAGGTCACTTTGATTATTAAACAATCTAAGGATATTTAATCAGTCATATAATATCCGAATGAACCTAACAGGATGGGAATGGCGTAATAAATTAACTTCGCATTAAAGCATTTCAAAAAATGAAAAACCTACTTATCCTATTATCTCTTTTTACCATTGCCGCTTGCCAGGCACCACAAGAATCTGAACTCAAAAAGACATTAACCTTTCACAGTTCATTCGATGAAGGAACTACAGCAGATTACGCTTTAGGTGATAAGAGTATGTACACCGCAGCGTCAAGGAAAAACCTGGAGACAGCCAAAGCAGGAATGCTCAATGGTGACCATCAAATGACTGATGAGGGAAAGTGGGGTCGTGCCTTTCAATTTGGCAAGAAGAGCGATACAGTCATCTTTTACAGGAGCAAAGACAACATTAACTACAATGCTAAAAACTGGTCCGGTACTGTCTCATTTTGGTTGAGCCTGGACCCGTCAACCGATCTTGAACCAGGTTATACCGACCCTGTTCAAATTACTGACGTAAATTATAATGACGCCGCCATATGGGTGGATTTTACCAATGAAAACCCAAGGACTTTCAGATTAGGCATTTTTGGCGATCTGACCTCCTGGATACAGGATACATTGTCTGCACCCTATGATGAAGTGTTTGGTCGAAGATTAGTACTAGTGGAAAATCCTCCTTTTCAAAAAGGCAAATGGACTCATATTGCAATTACTTTCTCCGGTTTAGGGTCTGATCAGGGGCAGTACAGTCTTTACATGGACAACAAGAAAATTGGTGGCGTTAGTGGAATCGATAACACATTTGACTGGAACCTGGACAAATCCAATATTTTCCTTGGGCTGAATTTTACTGGTTTAATGGATGAGTTCTCCTTATTCAATCGGCCATTGACAGCACAGGAGATTGCAGAGTTATATCAACTTGAAGGAGGGATTAAAACTTTATTGCCTTAGTCTATGGAAGCTTTAGGTCAAGCCCATGCCCAGATTAAAGACCAAGAATAGACTTGGGCAATTACTTGTCTATCAGTCTATGTTCCTTGTCTCTTGCTCTAATTTTGAATTTTTAATAATCATGGCGCTTCCCTGCCAATCGGGTAGCTCAACAAGTGACTCAGAAATTGTGGGCATAAATTCATCCAATGCTCGTTCAAGACCTTTCCAGTTGTGATTATAGTCATGTACCATGATTACCCCACCCTCAGTAAGTCTCGGGTAAAAGAATCGGAGCGCTTCAATTGTGGGCGCATATAAATCGGCATCAAGGTTTACCAGGGCAAATCTCTCATCCTCTAAGCCTTTGGTGGTATCAGGGAAATAACCGGGTTTGAATTGCAGGTTGTCATTGCCTCGAATATAATCCCTGGCTTGATCAAGGCTGGTGTCAGCAAACATGTCCACAGAAAATCGTTCACCGGTTTGGTTTTCAAGGGCAAGATCTCTTCCGGAAAAGCCATTGAAAGTGTCAAAAAGAAAGAACTTTCTGTTCCGATCCATATAGTGTATTGCCTTGGCGGTATTACCACGATGAACTCCCAATTCAGCAAAGGCTCCATCAACATTATTTTTTCGTAGCTGTTCCACCTGAAACCAAAAGTTATAAAACCTCACTTTGTCACGGGTTCTCCTTTCGAGTGAAATCAGTTCTTTTGAGATTAGCTTATGCTTCACAGCCTCTTCCCAGGCATATGGTCTGCTGATTTTATAGGACCAAAAAGATTCCAGGTAGCGATAAAAGAGAAAAAGCAGGACAAGAACGAATATGGCATTCGTTAGCTGAAGCGTAGTGACGTGAAGGAGGATCACCTAGCGTTGCTCTTTTATTGCTGCTTCCAATAATCGTTTTGCCCGAGCAGGATTGTAAACACCACATGGGCAGAAACGAACTAATGTTGCTACCGCCTGGTCTGGAGTGCGGCGCCCTTCCCGAACAAGGTCCAGCATTTTCCTGGCCAGGTTAAAGGATACCATACCATGACCACACATGGTAGAAAGTCCAAGAATTTGAGAATTAGGTAAATGATCGTGAGGATCGTTGAAGGCCAGTGCATATTCAACACTGTGTCGCTTGACGCCGCAATTGCCGGCAACTTCCCGGGCGTTCTCAACCGAAGAACTGATGTTGACGGATAATCCAAAATCACATTTAACTACTTCTTCAAAACAGGCCTTCGCACTTTCTTCATTCGGAAATACTGCAGCTACTGTACCCGGTTTCTTTACTCCTTCAATTACCGCCTCCCAATCAGGGTTTGCCTCTCTATTCCAATGAATGGCAGGGTTTAACCCCTTTTCTGGGGCAAAACTTCCACGGTTGCCATTGCCCATATTGGCAGGGCCATACTTGGCGCAGATACGAAGGAACTCTTTCATTTTAGGAATACACCCTTCGTCATTATTACCAATAGATGGGATGGCGAAAATGATATAATCGTCATCAAAACTGTCTGCAGTGCCGTATCTGTGAAGCGTGTTAGTCATTGTGCTGATTCTTTGGCTTTATTTAACTTGATTGTATTGGTTACTCTTCCCAAACCCAGGTTGGTTTTCGCCCTGCTAAAATTATAGCCCAGGTCTTCGAGTAGCGGTGCTAAAGTTTCGTCGTTTCCGCTATCATTACAGCGGGTGGAAACACCAACCGCGGTCACTGTATCAATGCGCTCATTTACTTCGCTTACTACTTGAAGCACTTCCTCCACGGTATCAATTTTCGTCTTTATCTCAACAATTGCTGAGAGTATTCTTTCATCAAGAATGTCGGCTCTCAAATCGCCAGTCTTTACATCAGTCATCAAGTGTGTAATGGGGTTATTCCCTTCAAATGTGATGTTATGCTGAGCTAATGTTCGGGTCATTTCCTGTATCTCACTGAATTTAACACCAACTCCTGGTCGACCAAATTCGATGGTATACCCAACTTCATTGGTTCCAACCCGAAGGCTGACATCGTTTGTTTTTACCTCCTCAGTACCACGTCCTTTTATACCAGTCGATTTGTGTTCCACTACAGGGTCTGAGAAAATCTGCCTAATGAGGCGAGGCATTTCCAGTTCATTCATTTCAAATGAGCCTGTAGGGCAAACATCCGGCTCAGGCTCAAATCGGAATCTTAAAAATTTGGCAACTTTTCGCACCGTTCTCACAAAAGTAGGGTTGAGGGTCTCGGTGCTCATCCCTCGAAAACAGGTGCCACATTCGACACAGGCATCGTCATTGATGGTCGCTCTACTTTTCTGTGGGTCCACATATATGGCACCCATGGGGCAAATGGCTACGCAATTTCCGCATCCGACACATTTTTTTTGATTAATAAGCATGTTATGGTAAAGATAAAAGACATTCAACTATTAATACATATTATTCCCCTCTTTGGAGAGCGTGAAGTGGGTTGCAAGAATTAAATGGGTAACCCACCTCAATACCTTGGTCGAGGAGAGATCTCGATTTGGTTTAATTTAAATAAGCCCCATTGCCCACATCACACAAACAACAATAAAAGAAACAATGCCACCGACTAATGTCGCTCCCCCATAAGCAAAAACAGCATCATTGGCTGACAAATTACTTAAGGAGGCGCAAACCCAGAAATAGCTGCTATTCACGTATTTAATGATGACTGAACCCGAGGCTCCAGACAGCATAGCAGCTTCAGGAGACAATTGAAGGTTGCCCAACATGGGAGCTATAATTGATCCGGCGGTAATCACCCCAACCGTTGTTGAGCCGGTTACCATATTACCTATAATACCAATGATGAAGGGAAGGATAATGGCTGGAAGCTCGTATTGGACAAAAAATCCTGTGACAAAATCTACCGCCGGTGTCCCTTTTAGAATGGCGCTTAGAGATCCTCCAAGACCGGTGACTACGATTATCATGGCGGATGTCTTAAGGGCATTTTCTATCCATTTGGATTTACTGGCCACCTTATCTTCCTTGTTGCGGATGTTCCAATAAGCAAGCAATACTCCAATCGACAGGGCAACAACCGGCCAACCGATATAAATGATAATTTTTTTGAAGGGGTTGTCATCAGCTAATAAAAGCACAGCAAGACTCTGAAGAGAGATAAGAATGACCGGTACAACGATAGGTGCATAGGCGCTGATGGTTGGTAGCGGATTCACTTCTTCTTCAAGAATATTGTTACCTGCCATTTCAACAGAGGGTAAGGTAGCTATCCGTGGACCAGCCACCCATTTGCCCCAGGCCCAGCTGGCCAATGAACCAAAAAGACAAGCGATACTGCCAAAAATGATAGTTTTACCAATATCTGCACCAACCAGTGCAGCCGCCGCTAGTGGTCCGGGAGTTGGAGGTACAATTGCATGGGTTAATTGCAAAGCACCTACTAGCCCGGTTGACATGGTAGCTATGGTTGTGCCAGTAGCAATTGCTGAAGCATGAACTAATGGGTTTAATATGACATAAGCTACATCTGAAAAAATAGCAATTCCAAGTACAAAACCTGTCAACGTTAATGCCAGAGGCATCCTTTTTGATCCTACCAGTTTAATAATCGATTTTGTAATGACAGCAATTGCTCCGGTATGTCTCAGTGCCTCGGCAATTATGGAGCCTAAGACAATCACTACGCCAATCTTTCCAAGTGTCTTGCCAAATCCTGTTTCAAATGCTGCTATGAAATTATTCTGTTGTATTCCGGGAATTATTCCGAATAAAAGAATGGGCACAAGTAGTGCCAGAAAAACATGCCATTTCCATTTGGCAATCAGAAATA
>JAJCYL010000287.1 GCA_029262955.1 Cytophagales bacterium
ATACCGTTTTTGGCTACGTAGGCAGACAGAATTGGCGCATAAGCAGCTGAATTGTGATGTTCTGAATTATGGCCAAGAAATAGAATTTCCAGACGACGAGGTGGTTGAGTCGAATTACAGCTGAATAATTGAAACAAGGAAAATGCCACCAAAAGGGCCTCTTTTAATTTTGGGATATGGTATGATTTCACAGTGTGGTGAGGGTTAATTTTTAAGATAGCACAATTTTTTCAAGTCCTGTAATCACCGTTATCACACTGAACTCGTAGAGCAAATAAGACAGATGGC
This sequence comes from Cytophagales bacterium, assembly GCA_029262955.1. Classification (GTDB taxonomy): domain Bacteria; phylum Bacteroidota; class Bacteroidia; order Cytophagales; family Cyclobacteriaceae; genus JAJCYL01. Next base: position 289 of record JAJCYL010000287.1, read on the forward strand.
CAGTTTCAAGAATTGAACCTCAAGAAGGATCGATCTATGTGAATGTTGTCATTACAAAAATTACGATTCCTAAAATGATTAATGACGCAACGACGTCAACCCAGTTATAACTATTATCGGTAGCTGCTTTTTGTTCTTCAGTTATGGTACCGAAGGTCAAGCCTGCCAATTGTTCCTCTGGATCGGACGGTGTAGCAAGACTTACTCCAACCAGGATTAAAATGCATATCAGGAAAAAATAAACACCAAATGTCAGGAAGTTCATCGTAGCCAGAGAATGGATCCAACTCCCTTCCAACAGACTATTTCTGGATAATTCAAGAATAATTCGTCCGGTCGCGATAATCAACCCAGCAACTAGAGTCACATAAGCACCCTGGGCATTAATTCTTTTATGGAAGATGCCTAATAAAAAGACAGCGGCAATGGGTGGCGCTATGTAGGCTTGTATTTTTTGAAGATACTCATAAAGTACACCTGATATATTTGCCATGATAGGTATCCATAAGATGCCTAAGACTACAGCAACGCCAGTGGCTACTCGTCCAATATTCACCAACTTCCGTTCTGGCGTGTCTGGTTTCAATTTTTTATAGATATCCACGGTAAATAGTGTGGCACATGAATTGAAAACTGATGCAAGCGAACTCATGAGTGCAGCCAGTAGCCCTGCTGCTACCAACCCCCTTAGGCCTGAAGGAAGTAGATTGCTCATTAGTACCGGAAATGCCTGGTCAGGACTGTCCCAGCTTATTTCGCCTCGTTGTTTTAGTACAAGGGCGATAACTCCAGGGATTAAGAAAAGAAAGACCGGCAAAAGTTTTAAAAATCCGCCCCAAATTGTTCCTCTTCTGCCTTCTTTTAAGTTTTTGGCAGTTAAGACACGTTGCACAATATATTGGTCAGTGCACCAATACCATATTCCAACAATTGTACTGGTGATGAATAAACTAGGCCAGGGAAACTCAGGGTCAGAAGCAGGTCTCCACATACTAAAATAGCCAGGGTCCAGTGAATTTCTCAATTCACCCCATCCACCAACGTGATTAAGGCCAATGACGGTTAAAGTACCTGCGCCAAGAACCAGTATGATGGCCTGAACCGCTTCTGTGTACACTACGGCCCTCATCCCGCCAAAAATGGTGTAAATGCCGGTAAGCACTACGGTAGATAGCGCCCCTGTCCAGAAATCAATGCCTAAAAGGGATGATACCACGACACCGCCTGCATATATGGTAACTGATATTTTTGTTAGAACATAAGCTGCTAATGAGAATATTGATAATATCCACCTTGATCTGGAATCAAACCTCTTTTCTAAAAACTCTGGCATTGTAAAAACGCCACTTCTTGCATAAAAAGGAAGGAACACCCAGCCCAACATCACCACAAGCCATGCGTGCAGTTCATAGATGAGCATTGGCATCCGGTTGCTTGCACCTGTCCCGGCAAGTCCAACTACATGTTCTGATCCAATATTTGATGCGAAAATAGAGGCGCCTACAACAAACCATCCCACATTTCTACCTGCCAGGAAGTAGTCCTCAGTGTTTTCGGTTTTCTTGCGGATCACCCAGATGGCCACACCAAAAAGTGCCACGAAATAAGCTCCGATGAAAATCCAATCCAGTGTATCTAAACTTTTCATTGCATGTTAATCAAGGGATGTTCATAAATTATTTTGAAAAGAATGGTAATAAACTTCATTCCAGCGAATGCGATCCTTAAAATCTCGAATGCTTGTTTCGGAGTCTATTATCAGTAGTTCAATTCCGGAAATTTCGGCCAGATCCTCAATGAATTCTGTTGTGATTGCTTTACTAAATACAGTGTGGTGAGCACCACCGGCTAATATCCAGCTCTGTGCAGCTATTTCCATTGTAGGTCTGGGATGCCATAAGGCTCTGGCAACCGGTAATTGAGGAAGATCTCTTTCTTGCTCAACCACATCCACCTCATTGAGCACTAGCCGAAAACGATTGCCCATATCAATCAATGAGAGGTTAATTGCAGGACCTTCACCAACGTTGAAAACCAACCTGGCTGGATCTTCCTTACCTCCAATGGAAAGGGGGTGGACCTCGCAATGAGGTTTATTCTTTGCTATCGACGGACAAATTTCTAACATATGTGATCCCAGTACCATCGAGCCATCTTTACTAAAATGGTATGTATAGTCCTCCATAAAAGACGATCCCCCAGTCAGTCCCACATCCATAATTTTAACAGCCCGAAGGAGCGCCGCTGTTTTCCAATCACCTTCCGCTCCGAAGCCATATCCTTCGGCCATCAAACGTTGAACTGATATTCCAGGTAGTTGCTTCAGGCCGTGGAGATTTTCGAAAGTATCGGTAAAAGCCTCGAAACCTCCTGTTGTTAGGAATGATTTAAGGGCCAATTCAATTTTAGCAGCATCTTTCAACGATTGACTTTGTTGTACGGCATCAGAGATTGTATACTCTTCGGAATATTGATCAATCATTTCCTCCACATCACGACTGGTGACTTCATCAAGATGTGCTTGTAAATCTCCTAGCCCATATCCATTTACCGATATACCCAAGCGTAATTGTGCTTCTACTTTATCACCTTCTGTAACAGCCACCTCCCGCATGTTATCTCCAAGCCTGGCAACTTTCATATGCTGTAGCGAGTGCCAACCGGTGGCAACTCTCATCCAATTCCCAAGCCTTTGTCTCACATTTGAGTCTTTCCAATGTCCGACAATTACCTTGCGATTCAACCGCATTCTACTGACCATAAAACCAAACTCCCTGCCTCCATGCGCCGACTGGTTTAGATTCATGAAATCCATATCAATGCCTGACCAGGGAATTTCTTCATTGAATTGCGTGTGAAAATGGGCAATCGGTTTAGAAAGAATTTTTAATCCCTGGATCCACATTTTGGCTGGTGAAAAGGTGTGCATCCAGACTATAATTCCAACACATTGATCTTCATTATTTGCCGATTTGCACACACAATGGATTTGGTCTGGAGTGGTTACCGTTGCTTTTAGCTTGATTGAGAAGGGTATTTCAGGGCTATCATTCAACGCTTTCACCATAACCTCAGTATTGGCTGCCACCCTTTGAAGTGTTTCATCACCATAGAGGTGCTGACTTCCTGTAACAAACCAAACTTCCGATTGATTGGAATTGATCATGAGGTAATTTCATTAAACAAATGATTAACATTTAATTCCGAGTAGTCCGATATAAATTTTAAAATATTCGGGTATTTGGAGAATTCGGATTCCTTATGGGTCGTTGTAACGATGATAAGAGGGCATCCTGCTCTACTTGCGGCTTCAGCTCCCGTTGGACTATCTTCAAAAACAAGACAATCAGTAGCGGACAGCCCCAATAATTTCGCCACTTTCAAATAAATTTCAGGGTTGGGTTTTCCAATATTTACATCTCGGGCATGGAGAATTACATTAAAATAGGTTCGGATCTCTAAGTTATCCAGAACAAAATCCACATTCTCTGGTGGTGCGGCGGAGCCGATGGCCAATGGTATCTTTTGGAGGGTCAACTCATCCAAAAACTGGGGCAGCCCATTGATTAATTTCAAGTCACCTTTGAAAATTCTTCTATATTCCTCCTCTTTTTCTAAAGAATGTTGTTTCCTTTCCTGTTCACTGAAACGATCACCAAAGAGTCGCTCTAATATCTCCTCATTTACACCATGGACTTTGGTCATTACCTCTTCTACCGGAAGATCTAACCCCAACTGTCTTAATTTTCTTTGCCAGGCGTGATGATGAACCATCATATTGTCAACCATGGTCCCATCTAAATCGAAAATAATTCCTTTCATTTTTGACCGTAGTATGACCCCGTTCCGTGTTTTCTTTGATAATGTTTATTGATAAGTGCATCTTTTAGCCGTGGTGCCTTCCCATTAATTTGAACGGTTAGGTATGCCATTTTAGCCAATTCTTCGAGCACCTTACTATTATAGACTGCCTTTTCAGCATTCGCCCCCCAGGTAAAGGGACCATGATTGCCAATCAAAACCATTTCGACCTCAGCCGGATCTAATTGCCTATCCTTAAAACACTCCATGATTTGAATGCCGGTATTATGCTCATAATCTCCTTCGATTAATTCATCACGCATTGGGGGTGTACAAGGAATGTCAGAGGTTAAATGATCTGCATGAGTGGTCCCGAAAATGGGAATGTCCATTTGAGCCTGTGCCCAGGCTACGGAATAAGTTGAATGAGTATGTGAGATGCTCCCAATTGTTTCCCAGGTTTCATACAGATAAGCATGAGTTTTTGTATCAGAGGACGGCCTCATCTTGCCTTCAAGAATGTTATTATCAAAATCAAGAATGACCATATCATCTACCTGGAGATCATTGTAAGGAACACCACTTGGTTTGATAGCAAATATCCCATTTTCCCGGTCTACTACACTCACATTACCAAATGTGTAGATAACAAGATCCAGTGCCGGTAACTTCATATTGGCTCTGTAACATTGTTCCTTCAAGAGTTCATGCATGAGCGACTTTACTTATTGTTTGATTCTACAAATTGGGAAAGTGTAAGATAATCCGAATAGAGTTTATCATAAATGTTTTTGTTTGCAGGATTAGGGAGATAAGTGGTTTCAAAGCCGTTTCCCATCGCTTGGGTGGCCTCTTC
>JAJCYL010000288.1 GCA_029262955.1 Cytophagales bacterium
TAATCTTCGATATTCTCATTAAAAGTGCCGTCCTTTTGATTGATGTAGAGGTAGTCTCGCTCAAAAAAGTCATTTGAAACGTAAATATCCGACCAGCCGTCTTCATTAAAATCTCCAATCGTGACTCCAAGCCCAAACCCAATATCACTTGAGTAAATGCCGGCGTTTATTGTTACATCTGTAAAATGGCCACTATCGTTTCTTAACAATTTGTTGCCACCCAATGTATCAGGAATGTCTCTCTGGTCTTTAATATAGTCATAACCACCAACGGACTTTATTGAATTGTTCAGCAGGTAACAATCCAAATCGCCATCACGATCAAAATCAAAAAATGCAGCATGGCTGGATAAGCCCTCATTAGCTAATCCGTACTTTTTTGATTCTTCTCTAAAAGTGAGGTCTCCATTGTTTATAAATAATTCATTATGTCTTTTTTTGCCACCAGGTGGACCTGATTTACATACATAGATATCCAGAAACCCATCTGCATTAATGTCTACCATACTTACTCCTGAGCTCCATACATTTTCAGTCTCTAGTAAAGCGGAACTTGTTATATCATCAAAATGCATCTCTCCTTTATTCAGGTACATTTTATTAGAGACCATATTTCCGCAGAAAAAAATGTCTGGCAGACCATCATTGTTAATGTCTCCAATGCCTACTCCACCACCGTTAAAGAAATTTTTATAGGTATATGGATTAAGTTGTTCAGTATATGTGAGGCTGTTTTCGAAATTAATCCCAGAGTGCTCTGAATCTATATTTTCGAAAAGGGTAGGAGCTTCCTGTTGGCACCCAAACGCAAAACATAATAAAATAATGACCCAATAGCGCATGGCTGAAATTTAGTTCAACTCTGTGAGTGCAAATTAAAGGAATGGTAAATAAAAAAAGCAAATGACAAAAGTCACTTGCTTTTTTATTTATTTCAAATTTAAGACTATGAGCCGCTATACCCTGGGTTCTGAGTTAGAGCCGGGTTAATATCGATTTGCTGCTGAGGTATTGGGAATAATTCAGCATCACTGGTTGATGGATCCTTTTCCCACCATGCTTCTCCGAATTTACCAAAACGAATTTGATCCTGACGTCTGGTTAGTTCAGCATACATCTCTCTACCTATTTCATTATAAAGATTGTCTTCAGTTAGTGTCGTGTACGGATCAACACCAGCTCTTTCTCTGAATTGGTTGACAATAGTAAGTGCACCAGCGACATCACCCAATCTGAACATCGCCTCTGCCTTACCTAATAGAATACCACCCAATCTGAATATCACAAAGTCGTTGGACATGTTCTCAGTTCCTCCAACTTCGAATTCATACTTGTTGATTCTGGCTAATCCTTGTCTCCATCCATTAGGGAAGATCTCATTACTTTGAGGCGTATAGGTTACCGGAGGTCCGTTCGGATCGTCTGGTTCATGACCAGGATCTTCTAACCTTGTTCCATCAAAATTAAAAACATCACCAATCTGGAAGTTACCTAAGCGTAAATCCTGAGTTCCCACACCATTGGGTACGCCATCGACATGGCTCGGATCATCAGCACCGGCAAGACCAGACCATACCGGACCTTGAGGGCCGGGATTTCTAGCAGGATCAATGTAGGAGTTATAAAACTCCTCTACAGTACCATAACCATTCCAGGGCTGAGAAGTAAAGTTAAATACACCCTGGCTGGAAATGTGATTAGTCATCATATTCCAGTTAAATCCACCTGCAAATACCTTGTCATAGGGCACCACAAAGATATTCTCCTTGGAAGCATCATTAATTACCGCAAAGTTTGCGAAGTAGTCATCCTCCAATACGAAACCAAAAGCCTCTACAGCATCGGCATCATCTATGGCCTTTTGCCACTGAGCAGTTCCTGAAAATACTTCTGCATTTAAATACAGTCTTGAACGGAGGGCTAATGCGGCCGCTTGATTCATTCTGCCATATGCAGCACCACCTACGTTAGGATCCAGATCAGGGATTATTTCATCCAATTCGCTTATTAGGAAATCAAACACTTTCTTGCGCCCGGTAGCGACGTCAGGGTCATTGCCTACAACCGCATCAGTAAAGTCAATTACCAAAGGTACGTTACCAAATGCGTCAATTGCATAGTAGTACCAAAGTGCTCTAACAGCCCTAAGTTCACTTATAAATCCCGCAGACAGGGGAGTGTCTAATTCAGTAAATTGAGCGATTAACCTATTGGCAGTGTTGATGCCCCCGTAGATTTGAGTCCATGATTGGTTAAAAAACCCATTGTCAGGAGTCATTTGGTGCCTGTGTATTTGTAGCAATACTCCTCCATCAAACCAGTCACCTCCTTTTGTTGGGACCACCAATTCATCTGATGAAAGTTCACTGATTGACCAGGTATTGGCATGGTTTCCAATGGAAAATAATTGGGAATATGCTTCTCCGAGTGCAAAAATGAACTGCTCATCGTTTTGAAAGAAGGTATCTTCTGTTACGTCACTAAATAACTCCTCGTCCAAGTCAGTACATGCGGGTGCGAAGAGGAGCGACGCTGCCAGCAGTGAAAATATTTTTTTAAAATTTTTCATATTTATCTGTCTACTATTTTAATTAAAAACCAACGTTTATACCTAATGTATAGGTTCTGGTAGTGAAGTAAGTGTTTCTTCTTTCAATACCAGGAGCCAGGGCATTAGGATTATCCGGATCATCTAAATCTTCATAGCGGACCTCCGGATCAATACCATCGTAACCAGTAATCACGAATGGGTTTTGAACGGAAAAGTAAACCCTTAATTTCCGGAATCCGTTCTTATTATCGCTTACAGGCAAATTGTACCCTATGGTTGCGTTGTCCAATTTAAAAAAGCTTGCAGTCTCAACATGTGAGCTGTTTACTTCCGCTTTGGTCAAGGCTGTTTCCAACCCACTACCTTTCACGATATTATAATTAGCTACAGTAGTTCCTTCGAAATTTTCATAAAAACCTCTGTAGCTGTTTAGTAAATCATGACCGAATGCACCTCTAAAGAATAGATTAAGGTCAAAATTTCCCATTGTGAAATTGTTTGCCCATCCTATTGTATAGTCAGGTAGGCCATTTCCCACCACTCGCTTATCATCATTGCACTGGCAATAGCTGCCATCACCATCAAGGTCTTCAAATCTTGGTGATCCTACAAGCGATGGATCGGCTATAGCTTCAGCGTCACTGGCACTCCACACTCCAATCTTAACCGGTAGAAAAAGTTGACCAAGAGGCTCACCGTCAGCCACCCTTACAAGACGTGTGTCATTTTGTCCGGGCGAACCCATGTTGGCTATAAAAAGGGGTGAGTTGTCGAGTCTTTTAATCTCTGTTTGAAAGGTTGAATAGTTTACTGCGGTTTTATAAGTGAAATTACCACTATTTATAACCTCGTAATCCAGAGTAATTTCAACACCTGTATTGGTCATTTTCCCTACATTACTCCAGGTATTGCCAAACAAGTTTGGAGGTACAGGCACCGCTATATTAAATAACAAATCCGAAGTCACCCGGCGATACCAGTCAATTGTACCTTGCAATCTGCCATTCAGCATAGCGAAATCCAGCCCAATATCAACTTCCTTCTTAGTTTCCCATTTCAAATCGGGATTCGGATTACTTATCGGACCGAAACTTGGAACAAATCCTCCGTTAAAGAAGAAATTACCCGTTGGACCAAATCTTCTTATAGACAGAAGATTTTGATCAGGTTGCGCCC
>JAJCYL010000289.1 GCA_029262955.1 Cytophagales bacterium
AATGGTCTGCCTCTCTAAATGATTTTTAGAGCCGAAAAAAGGTATTCCTATAATGCCTAATAATTCACCCGTATCGAAGCTTTTGATTGATGCATAGGTAGATTTATACGCTAAATCCCCAACTGATTCATTGAGAATAACATTCTCTCTATCTTCTTTGACAATCAATTTCAGCGCTCTTGGGTTTATTCTATCAGACAAGAGATTATTTGCGAAAATCAACGGTTGACTGGAGCTTATTAACCTCCCTTCAATATCAAACAGACTGAGGTCTGAACGGGAATATTTTGCAACCTCATTGATTGCACCGGAGAGCTCTTCTCTGTTGATCTTATTTTTCAAATAATCATCCACAAAACTGACAAGCTGATCTTTTAACTGGTTCACCTTTTTGGTTGATGAGCGATCAATTTCTTCCTGATAAGATGAATTGAGTGTATTAATAATAACTACGCTGGTGATCAGTAATGGAACAAAAAAGGCAAGGTTCAAATACAATTGGATCTTTGAACCAAAATTCAACTTGATGGCATGGGTTCTGTCAATAGTTCTAAAAAGCAGCAAAATCAAAACTCCCAATACTATAAACAGAAAAATAAAAGAGAAATTAGAAATCACGTAAGATCTTGGATATACCGAAGAGGTTATCACCAGGAGTCGGTTGTTTGAGCTTTGAATTCCCAAATGGTGGAATCCATCCTTTTCAATGCCTTTGGTAAACAACCTTGGTGATTCAAAAAATTCCTGGTCAAAAAGGTTCTCATAGTTAAAAGCTCCCGCTTTATAATTCAGCTTGCTGTCCGCATAAAATGCGTAGTCGAATGAACGGTGATTGTCAATGAATCGGTTATCTACCAACAACTCTGGATAAACTGTCTGTGGAATTACTTTTTTGAGTCTCAAATCTAGAACCAGGATCCCAATGAGTTTTCCATATCGCTCTATAGGAATAATCCGAATATATCGATCTGGTTTATTATCACTCAAATCACCTATAAAGAACAGATCCGGGTAATCGGTTGCATATCTATTATTCCCTTCAAATCGTTCCCTGACACTATTAATGGTTGAATCAGGTTCGTCCGTTGCAAAAGCTTTTCCTTCTTTATCATAGGCCAAAACCTTGACATCATATTTATCAAAATAACTACCGAGGTAATCCCTCTTTATTTTTTGCTCAATCTGCCCTTTTGAAATTTGAGGGCTTAACATTCTACTCTGTATAAAAATGTCGCTTTGAATTTTGGGAATAGATTCATGAATAAGATACTCTCCTTTAAGATCATTTTTAAGTAGAAGTTCATTCGCAAACCGTCTCTTTTCAATCAGCTCCTCATATTCGTGGTATTCGTAAATGGCGATAGTTCCTACCAATGCACTTAATACACAGGCTGCGAAGAAATAGAAGAGTGTTGAATAACTCTGTTGTGTAAGATAATCAGGTAATTTAAACCAATAAGCAAGGCCTAAGTAGATGGTCTGGGAAGCTAATATAAAGCCAACTTCCAGAGATAATAACCACCCAATTATGGCAAATATCAATGAGGCCACCCCATAACTAATCACCCAATTAATCAATGCTCCTTCTGAAATTCTGGTTGACATTCCATAAACGAAATGCATTGCCTGAAACCAGATAACAGATGAAGTAAAGAATATTAAAATCGTAACCACCCTAAAATCCGTGAATTGTAGACTTTTGTTAATATCCAATTCTATTTGAGAATTAACCAATATATCCTCCAACAATCCATAATGAAAGGACAAAACAAAAAGCCCTAACAAGTTCACCATGAAAAGCAAGATCAGGTTGGTTAAAGGGTTGCCCAGCTTGACGTTTTTGCCTAGCTCGGCCCGCAGAATATAACGAAACAGAAATGTGGTTAGGCTCAAGGCGAAGAGCATATTGATCATAAGGTCGCCCAAGGATGGATTATAAATCGATGAGGCATAAAACCTTGGGTTGAATAGATCAATGGCATAAATACTAAATGGGAACGAGCTGTAAAGCATGAGTGCTCTACCCCCTACTAAGCCAACCATCAAAATAGTTATGCCAATCCCGATTTTACCTGATCCAGCTAAGAACCACGACCAGGAATTTAGATACACAAAGGCAAAAAATAACCCAATCAACATGATTGCAACAATGAAGCCTTGCACCTCTTCCTGAACTATGCTGGCCTCAAGGTCAAAGGTTATTCCAAAAAGATCATCTCCCTCAGGAGTAAGGATATTGGTTGATTCAGCATCAGACTCATCTATTGAAATAGTTGCAGGAGGAAATATATCCGAATTGAATTTGGCACTGATGTATTGATTATTAAAGGCTGGGGTAGAATATAACTCTATAAGCTGAACAGCTTCTGTGTTTTCATTGATCTGCCTGAGAACCCTCAAATACTTGCCTTGGGTTAGTTCAACGTATCTGAGCTTATTGCTACCAGTCACTGCCAGATGAATCGGTACAATTCTGAAATCTGACCAAGCCACAACCTGACCATTTTTATAGAGAAATGTCGGAAAACTGAAAGTTCCCTCTAACTCAGTTGAACTCCCTATTGAATCAAGTTCCGACTCAGACAATGAAATGAGCTCATATATATTCTGAGTTGTGACTTCACTAAAGTACTCCTGAGTCCGACGTTGTTCTATCGAAAAATACCATAGCACCATTCCCAGCACCAGAAAACCGGCGCATAATCCGAGAAATAAAAGGGGTGGTTGACGTTGTTGTTGCAATACAGGCCTTTAGAGCAAAAATAACGCCGAATAGGTCAAAAAAATATGTAATTGTCCTATTTGACTAATTTGGAAAGCAAGTCCCGAACATCCTTGTAAGATCCTATGCTAAATTTTGCGGCTGACCGGGTGCTTCCAACCTTGATGGTATAAGCTTCTTTTGGCATGGCCAGAAAAGTATCTTCATCGGTCCAATCATCTCCAATTGCGATCATAAACTCACTCTTAAACATGCTTAACCAATGCGTTGCGGCCCTACCCTTATTTACTTCTGAGCTCTTAATCTCCACCACCTTATCACCTTCGAGAACCTGTAGATTCTGATTGGTAGCCAAATAATTCAAATGACTATTTAATTCACGAGTCCTTAATTCACCCAATCCTGTTTCAACCTTTCTATAATGCCATACCAATGAATAGTCCTTTTCTTCAATAAATGAACCCGGCGTTCTGCTGACATAGTCTTCCAATACTTCCTTGATGTCCTTTTTCCACTCGTCTGTCAGTGCCGTTACTGTTCCCCATTTCTGTTTAGCCTCCTTAAGCCAGACTCCATGCTCCGCAATAATATCTACATTGTACATTTTGAACCATTCATCAAGAGTCTCTTTGTCTCTTCCGCTAATGATTACAACCCTCGTTCCTTTTTGCTTTGACAATGAACCAATCAAAGTCCTCAATTCTTTATCTGGTTTGGCCTCCTGTGGATCATCATGAAATGGTGTTAGCGTGCCATCGTAATCTAAAAAAATCAACCGGCTTTTTGCTTTTCCATATCTCCTAATCATTTCATTGAATGAATTTTTGTCCAAAATCCTGGTTTCTAAAGCCAGTTGTTCCTTTTTAATATAATCCAGACGCTTCATGAACAAATCCACCCAATGGTGAATGTTATATCTCTTTACCGACCTTTGCATTACAGTCATATGCCTTCTTTGCTTATCTTCTGGCATAGTAAGGGCCTCATGAAGGGCTTTTACGATCTGACCAGGGTCATTTGGGTTAATCAAAATGGCGTCGGACAATTCTTTAGCAGAACCCGCCATTTCACTCAGAATCAATACACCTTTCTTATCCAGCCGGCTGGCAATGTATTCTTTACAAACCAGGTTCATGCCGTCTCGCA
>JAJCYL010000290.1 GCA_029262955.1 Cytophagales bacterium
TGAAATTATGATACAATTGATCAGATTCGCTGCGAATCTTATCTCCAAACTTTCCTTTATGGAATAGCTTCGTTTCCGAACAAATACCAATTTTAAATCCATGATATTTAATTCGTCTAGAAAGATCATTGTCTTCACCATAATGAGGGAAAATGGGGTCAAAAATGCCAGCTTTGCTTAGACATTTTGAAGACAGCAACCATCCGGAAGCATGAATGAACTCAATCTCATATATGGACTTGAGTTTGGCGAAATAAAGGTCATTAATGAATCCAGGGCAACTATCTGCATTTACCATCTTAGAGAAATACCATCCTAACCTGGTTCCAGAATCATTGAAATGGATGGGACTCACCAATCCGTAGTTTTCGTCACTGATCTGAAGATTTACTAACCGGGAAATTGTCCCTTTCTCAACCCAAGCATCCTGATTAATAAGAAAAATATGCTTTGCTCCGGACATTAGGGCTTTTCGAATACCCAAATTATTTCCCTTTCCGAAGCCAAGGTTTTCTTTTGACAACAATAAAATAACTTTCTGGTAATTTTCTTTAATAATACTTACGGTATTGTCTGAAGAGTTATTATCGACGACAATGATGTTTTCTTGAAGAAGTTCTGTTGTCAAACTATCAAGGCATCTTGATAGGTAGTTTTCACCATTATAAGAAACGACTATCGCATAAACACTTTCCAATAAAAAATTAGGCTTTATGGGCTACAATGCCACAAAAGGTTGAAAACGATGAATGATTAAATGTTATATTCTTATTTAAATATGGCACTGAAGGTTCTACAACTTTATAAAGGAACAATCTTTGTAGATAGGACCGGCTTTGATGACACGCCCAAAAATTGAATTCACCAAAATATCCATGGAAATCAATTACAAATCCTTCACTTTCCAATATCTTTTTCCATTCTCTTGGGTTCATTGAGTTAATAACATGTTTTGAATAATTAACCTCATCCAATCCGGAATGCAATAACCTTTGAATAATTCCTTTAAAGTTTGGGGTTGAAATAATAAGTGTTCCTCCATCTTTGACCATATTCGCATGCTTTTGAATTACAGACGGCCAGTCAGTAAAGTGTTCGATGAAACCGAAGGAAGCCACTACATCATATTGTTTATTCGAATTATACTTTAGAAAATCACTTTTAATAAATTCTCCAACGTTATATCTTTTTTCTTTGAACCATTCAGGAAGTTGGTTCATCACAGCCGGTGTTAAGTCTAGTCCGTTTAATTCAAAACCTTTTTCTCCAAAAAGAGCGCTATACCTTCCAGGAAAACATCCTACTTCAAAAAATGATTTTTTATCAGTTGGAATGTATTTTTCCAACCACTGTCGCATTTTATCCTCTGGTGGAGCAACAAAAAAGTTATAGTCGGTATATCCTTTATCCCATTCCTCTTGATCATATACTTGTGACATGTATCTTCTTCAATTTATTCTTTGCAACCTATACCATGAACTAACAGATGTGGTATGACTTTTAAAATATACTTCTTCTTCTGATTCTTTACCCAAATCTATATACCATGGTAGATGTCTGGCCATATATTTTCCTCCTGTCCTAAGCGCTTTAACCATTCCTGCATCTCCTATCATATTTGCTTTATAAAGAGCAAATGTTGTATCAATTTTTGCTTCAAAAATATCCTGCTCGACCTCTTTTATCCAGAATCGACTTTCCCATTGTGTAACCTCATTTTTCTTTTTGTAGTGATCCGGGATATCATCAATCTTCAATCCAAAGCCAACCTTTCCAACTTCGGGAAATTTTTCCAGTATTTCCTGGAAATATTGAACAGCATCTTTGGGACAGTTTTCTATCGGAACCACATCTGGATCAGTATAGACGTATGGCCTGTTTTTAAAGTACATAAATGTATGCGTTTTCCACAAGGCCATGTGGCCCATATTGGCATTCAATTGGAAAACGGTGTGAGAAGTTTTTTTATAAAATGCCAGCAGTGGGGAATAGGTAGAATTATTGTCGAGGATGAAAATGTTTTTCATTTCGGCCCATTCCAACCACTCCAACAGCTGTTGAAGGTATTCCAGTCTGTTAAAGTTATTAATGATCACAGGAATTTTTCGATAGTCCTTAGGGCTGGAGCTTGCAAAAGCACTTCGTAGTTTTGCCAGTAAACGAAAGGCTTTGTTGTGATTTTGGGTAATGCCGACTTTAATAGGAACGATCATATTATGCAAAAAGGATCTTACGCAATACCCCCACGTTCTTCCGGTTCCATTGAAATTGCCTATTCTTTAGCGATGCCATTAAGCTATTCCTGGCTTCCTGTATAGCCCCCTTATTGAGCAACGTCACCAAATACTTATTATCGAACCAGGAATGAAATTTCCGAATGTCCAGAGCATCTAATGACCATTCACCCGGTGGAGCATATCTCTGCAGTTCCTGTTTTGGGAGACAGTCCAGAAGATAATCGGGCATATTCGTCAGCGTGCATAAGTGATTCATTATCGTTTGACGTTCCTCGAGGAAAGGAGCAAAGCCATCTCCGAGGGATTTGGAATCATTGTGTAAGCGAAAATGCGCCAGCAAGTCGTCTATCAGTAATACGTTTTTCTGACCATTAGTACATAGGTAGCGCATCCAGAGTTCATCGTCCATTACGTACTGTAGTGTTTCATTGACTCCACCTAATTTTTTCACAACGTCAGTTCGGTAAAACGTTCCCGGTTGATTCATTTCGATATTCAATAGCGTGGTAGTAGCATCCTTCTTTAGTCCCATCCGATAGGTATGTCTGGTTTCACCCGACTGTTCGTAGAAACACCGAGTATAACCACAGACCACTTGAGTTTCAGATTTTTTCTCAAACGCTTTTGCCACATTAGAAAGGGCTCCCGACTCCAGATAATCATCCGAATTGATCCAGTTGAAAATTTCTCTAGTAACGTGAGCCAATCCTTTATTGATGGCATGCGCTTGCCCGTTGTCTGGTTCACTAGTCCAAAATTTCAGGTGTTTTTCATATTTCTTGATTATCGTTACACTATCATCCTCACTACCTCCATCTATAATTATCAATTCTTTATTAGGATAGTCTTGGGACAAAACTGATTCAATTGTTTGCTCAATGAATTGACCTTGATTATAGGATGGGATGACTATCGATATTTTGATACTACTCGACAATTCTAAAGTATTCTTACAGCGTCATGAATTTGTTATCCGGTTAGGTCAGAATCAATTTATCCATAGTTTATACTTTATAACTCTTTCTATCAGATTTTTGGTGAAGCAATCCCCCCAGGCTTGAGTTTTTCTCAAAACCCAGAAAATAAGTCTGTCAATCATAGTTCGTGGATCATTTATTTTACTCAAAACATTTTCTTCGTTATAAGAGTTGATGCGATACACCCATTCTTTCTGCCAAATGTTTAGTCTTCTGAAATTTTTGATCCCATATTGCTGAAAATATCTGAGAACCTCATGATCGAACCACCAATAAGTCTCTGTGGAGTCAATTTTTGATATGTCTATTTTAAATTGCAGACTTTGGTAGTAGTTAGAAGGAATTGATATTATTTTTTTTTTGTCAACAATATCCATATGGTGGTATTTACGAAATAAGTCTACGGGATGAATACTTGGAAACTCAATTCGCTCAATGCATTGATAAAACCTTTGCTTACTTTTCATTCTGTCCCAATTAACATATTGGAAATGAAGTATATATTGGTTTTTTGATCTTATTAATACGTGTTTATTCTTATAAACTGGAAGCCTGGGACTGTGAATAAGCTTGGCCCTATGGGGAGTTCCGTCATCCATAAACGCCCAATAATGTAAGCCCTCAGAGTACCATCCTTTCTTAAATCCGGGTAAAATATTTATCCACTTGAAGCCATAAGCTGTACCCGGAGATGATTTCTTCATTTCATCTAATTCACCCGAATCCAATAGGTTCGTCGGAAAAAATTCATCGGCATCTAAGCTTATCAGTAATTTTTTGCCTTTGATCTTCCTACTTTCAGTCAATAGTAGATTCTGACGAGTATCTTCATTGTAATTATCATTCAGATTTTCAACTAGGATTACCTTTTCAAACTTACGAGCAATTTCTCGAGAATCATCTGTAGAGTTTTGATCGGCTATTATAATATGGTCGGCCCATTGACTGGTGCACGTTAGAAAAATTTCCAGTATCCATGACTCATTCTTAACTGGTGTTAAGCAAATTATTTTCGTGGTATTCATTTAAACTGTCTTCACACCCACCCAAAGAGAATCGTGCCTTGCTATATTACGAAAATCACCAGAAGGTATTGCAATTTGTTCAATAACATGAGTAGAACCCAGTTCCTTTCTTTCAGGATAGTAGTCGTGAAACGCAATTATTCCTCCTCTTTTTACTTTTGGCCCAAATTCTTCAAAATCAAACTTACAACCCTCAATTGAATGGTCTCCATCAATAAAAAGGAAATCTATTTCGTCAATAAAATCGGTAAAATCTTTAGAATAGCCGATGAGTGGGATTACTTTATTAAGGACTTCATTATCTCTCATGTTATTGAGGTATTGTAGATAAAGAGGTGACTGGCCCTTCTTTCCATGGTA
>JAJCYL010000291.1 GCA_029262955.1 Cytophagales bacterium
TCTGGATTATACTGAGAAAGGAATAAAAGACTATGAAGCCCGTGTTAATATGCAACGTGAAAGATGGTTAATGAAAACTGCCAAAGACATGGGGTATCAACTCTCTGTAAATCAGTCGGTTTGAAAAATACGTCATCGGTAGCGAAATGAAATGAGCGAAGAGTCTATTAGGATAGTCCGCCAACCAGATTCCTGCCTTTTCCGGCAGGCAGGCTTCTGTCGGCCCATGGCCTCCTTCTGAATGACGTTATAGTGTTTGACTAACGATTCTTCCAAGCTGCTAAAATCTCCTTTTCACGGTCTCTTTTCATACCAGCCCTGCGGTTTTCTCTTTCTTCTTTTGATCTGGCTAAATCCCACTCCAGGGTATCAGCCGCGGTCATAGCCAGAGGTCTAAAAGTAAGACCAGCATCAATTGACTTCTGATTAGTACAGAACATCAATGGATCTCCTGGAATCCACGAGGGCATTTCCTGCCAGGGTTGAACTTCTTTTTCCTGTAAAAAGCCTTCGTCTACCCACGTGAAAGTAGCATTTCCCCCGGTGCCTCCCCAGATACCATAAAGCATTTGTGCCATCGACATGCGGTTTAGCGGTCCAACTCCATTAAAATTTCCCATGGTACGATCTTCTGCTAACCTGACTATCCATTCAGTAAGGTCCCTCTGATCAATTACCTGATTCGCATGATCCGGATTACCAGGAGCTAACACTTCTCCACCTTCAGCAATTCGTACCGGCCAATAAGTCCATCGATCCGTACGATCACCCGGCCCCACTATCAATCCAGGGCGTACAATGGTCGTTTTACCAGGAAAAGCTTTATGAACAATGTCCTCAGACAATGCTTTGGTCAAGCCATAAGGTGCATCATCGCCATCTTTCCAGTCCGCTCCAGATTGGAATCTCTTAGAGTCTTCATCAATGACTGGTTTCCATAGTGGTTCATTTTTCGGTTTACTCTCATCCGCAGCAACATCGTAGGCAGAAATAGAGCTGACAAAAACATAATGGTCGCAGCTCTTCCTTAGCACTTTTGTGCTTAATTGGACCCAGCGATAATCTCTGGAATTATTATCCAATACAACGTCCCACTTCCTTCCCTTTAAAGCGCTTAAATCATCGTTTCTATCCCCTACCAAATGTTCGACACCCGATATTTCACTTTTACTATTGCCTCTGGTAAAAATTGATACCTCATGACCGCGTTCTACTGCGTATTTCACCATGTTAGGTCCTATAAATCCTGTACCTCCCAACATCAATATCTTTTTACCAGCAACCCCTTTGGGCCTTACGGTCGTTATGGCCGACACTTTAGAAGCGAGCGCCATAACAGCTCCGATCATTCCTGCCGACCTAATGAAGCCTCTTCGATTTGATTTGTTCATTTTCATATGATGAGTTTACTTACCTTTTACCTTTTCCCATGCTGCCAATAGCACTTCTTCCTGTTTACGAGAAATCGCCCGGTCATTTATTTGTTCTTCTTTCGGTCTTGACCTTTCCCATTCCAACGTATCCGCAGCCGTAATTCCCAAAGGACGGAAAGTCAGTCCAGCTTCTACTGACTTTTGATTGGCACAGTATTTCTTGGCACTACCCGGAACCCAGGATGGAAATAAAGATCCCGAAGAAATGGGTGGATCGACTCCCTCTGCTTCAAGAAAATCTTCATCGACCCAGGTAAATGTGGATGTTCCACCTACACCTGCCCAGATGCTGTAAATCATTTGTTCCATTGACATTCGGGTACCGGGGCCAACTCCATTAAAGTTTCCCATTGTACCATTTTCTGCCAGTCTCACAATCCACTCAGTCAGGTCTCGTTGATCAATAACCTGATTAGAATGCCGAGGGTTTCCTGGAACCAAAACTTCCCCACCCCGTGCTATTCTAACCGGCCAGTAGGTCCACCTTTTACTTTTATCACCAGGACCAACTATCAAACCTGGCCTTACTACCGTAGTTCTGCCAGGGAAAGTTTTATGGGCAATATTCTCACTTAAAGCTTTAGTTAATCCGTAAGGTGCTTTATCTCCATCTTTCCAGTCTCCAGATGGTCTTAATGTTTCAAATTCTTCATGAACAATAGGCTCCCATAAAAGCCTATCCTTGTGTTTGTACCCTTCGTACTCAGAATTATAAGCTGAAATTGAGCTTACAAAAATGTAATGGCCGACTGAATCTTTTAGTACTTCAGTGCTGAGTTGAACCCATCTGTAATCGTAAGTATTGTTGTCAATAACTACATCCCATTTTCTCCCTTTAAGAGCGCTTAGATCATTGTTTCTGTCACCAACTAAATGTTTAACCCCAGGAATATCACTCTTCTTATTTCCTCTTGAAAAAATGGTCACTTCATTCCCACGCTCAACAGCATATTTGACCATATTCGGTCCGATAAAGCCAGTCCCACCCAGTATTAGGATCTTCTTAGGGGCCACTTTCCTTGATTTATACTTTTGTCCCGGAAACAGATTTGGTAACACTTTAGTATTAGAGGTGAGTGCGATACCAGCACCAATCATACCTGCTGATCGAATAAACTCTCTTCGTTTTGATTTCATTACCATCGAATTTCGAAATAATAGCTCAATATATGAATCAGCTACCAATGTTGCTTAACCCCTCATCAAAAGGTCGCTACTCTTAACCTTCCATAACAAATTGATGAGTTGTCAAATAATTAAACGCTTGATAGTCTCAGAAATTTAGTAGAATTATAATCCAACAAATCTCTTTTTCAATGAAATCTACTCGACGAAAGTTTCTTCAAGTCAGCCTGGGCACAGGCACCCTGGCAATGACCGGACTTCCAGTTTATGGTCTATCAAATCAATCTCAAAATTTGATCAAGAAGGTTATTCCCTCAAGTGGGGAGAAGATAACCGCAATAGGCATTGGGACATCCAGGAGATATGATACTGGAGAAAGAGCCGTTCTAAAAGCCGTTCTGCAACAGTTTGCCGAAAAAGGAGGACAGTTGGTGGATACAGCTCCTTCCTATGGCAGAGCAGAAACGGTGGTTGGAGAATTAGTGAGTGAAATTGGGAATCGAGATAAACTTTTCATTGCCACCAAGGTTCGGAAAGAAACTAAGGCAGATGGAATCAAAGAGATAGATCAATCCTTCAAACTCTTAAAAACAGACAAACTGGACCTCCTTCAAGTTCATAATCTGGTTGGTATTGATAAGATTTTGCCTTACATGCGAGAGCTAAAGCAAGAAGGACGGGTCAGATACATAGGTGCCAGCGTTTCTAATGAGCGGCAACACGAGGCATTTCTTAAAATGATGGGAAAAGAAGAGTTAGATTTCATCCAGGTGAATTATTCATTGGGCGATCGAGCTGCAGCTGACAAGATCTTGCCATTAGCTCAAGACCGAGGAATGGCGGTTTTGGTAAACCTTCCCTATGGCAGGGGTAAACTCTTCCAGGCGGTAGGTGACAGACCACTTCCGGATTGGGCATCCGAATTCGATGTCAAAAGTTGGGGTCAGTTTTTCCTCAAGTATCTCATTTCCCATCCGGCTGTTACCTCTCCAATCCCTGGAACAGCCAAGGTGAAATACATGATAGATAACTTTGGTGCGGCGCAAGGCAGATTACCTGATCAGGCTATGAGGAAGAGAATGGAGGAGTTTTATGATGGGTTGTA
>JAJCYL010000292.1 GCA_029262955.1 Cytophagales bacterium
ATTAAACGGGAATGAACTTTAAGAAGTGTTGACTTCTGTCATTTCTGGAGACTGTGACCATATTGCTCTAAGGCATATAGAAATCAAAGGTGAGATCATTCATGCATTTGAAATGCCCTTTTGGGCAATGTCTAAAGCCAATTTTAGAACATGGTCGGCATTTGATGTTTTTATTTTCGAAGATGACAAATGATGTTTTATAGGGATACATGCCAAACTCAGGAATAGTGCTGCCCCAGATTGAATAGATTTTTTTTCTAAAAGCAGCAGCAATATGCATCATTCCGGTATCATGGGTAAAAACTGCTTGCGCATTCTTTATAATAGAAGCCGATTGGTTAACGTTGAATTTGCCACATCCATTAAAGATGGTGGCCTTCTTGTTTAATTCTATTAAGGTCTCCTCATTAGGTTCAGATTTGGCAGTTTTTTCGAAAAACTCAGTAATCACATTGCCAATTTTTTGATCTTCCTTTCCACCCAATAATATGATCGGTTTATTGATCTTATCACATAACTCAATCATCCTGGTTGTGGGTAATTTCTTCGTAGCGAATGTCCCACCAAGGGCATAAACGATGTATCCATTTCGATGAGTTTCCGGTAGCCAGCTATTCTCCACTTGGTCTTTCTCGGGAATAAAATAATCCAAACCCTGCCCGTCTTTTTTCACATCCAAACTTGCCACTGTTGACATATAGCGATCGACGATGTGAATGTTGGGAAGCCGGTTGATTTTTAGTTTTACTAATAACCACTTCTGTAGATTCAATTTAGGAAAACTATGCGCCCTGACCCCCAGTAGGCTTTTCAGAAACATTGTTCTCAAATTGTGATGCAGATCTATTAAAAGATCGAACTTTTCCTTTCTCAATTTCCGAAGCAGGGTGATCAGGCTCTTGTCCAGCGTATGAATTTGATCTATATAAATGTTTGAATCCAAAAGGAACTTATAGCTGGATTTGGTGCAGTAGTGTATTTCAACATCCGTCATTTGGAGTTTTAAGGCCCTCACAACCGGCGTGGTTAGCACGATATCACCCATTGATGAGAAGCGAATAATCAAGATTTTCATCCTATTTTGCTATCAGCACTTTGTTCGACTTGAAATACGCTTCAATTTCATTTACTTCCAGAGAATTAAGGTTCATTTGCTGAGTTAAGCCGCCTTTTCTGGCGGCCAGTAACCCATAATGCATATCGTGATAGCCATTTTTCCTATGGGCATCAGGGTTGATACTTAGTTTAACTTCTTTCTCTAATGCATACTGAATCCAGCGCCAATCAAGATCTAATCTGTGTGGATTGGCGTTGATTTCAATGGCAACCTTATATTTAGCACAAGCATCAATCACTGCTTTATGGTCGAGAGGATAACCTTCCCTTTCTAATAATAACCGTCCGGTGGGATGGCCCAACATTGTTGTATAGGGGTTTGTGACTGCCTTTATCACTCTTTCTGTGGCTTTCTTCTCGTCCATGTTCAGAATCATGTGAACTGAAGCAATGATAAAATCGAACGAAGATAGAATGTCATCGGGGTAATCGAGAGAGCCATCAAAAAGTATATCTGACTCAATTCCCTTAAATATTCTGAATGGGGCTAGCTCTTTATTTAGCAAATCAATCTCCTGATGTTGTTCCGCCACTTTTTCAATGCTCATACCTCTGGCAAAAAAAGCTGACTTGCTGTGATCAGTGATTCCAAGATATTGGTATCCCAATTCCTTGCAGTAGGTGGCCATATCTTTTAATGTGTGGCGGCCATCGCTATAGGTTGAATGATTATGTAAAACCCCTTTGAGCTGATCGTCTTTAATTAAATCGGGTATTTTATTTTCCCTGGCCATTTTTAGTTCAAACAATCCCTCTCTTAATTCTATAGGGATCTCGGGCAATCCAAGCCAATCATAAATGTCAGATTCTGCTTTGAAGGTTTCTCTCCTCAATCGGTCAATAGCCAATTGTCCATCCTTTTCAAGTGCTTTGAGGTGCGAGACAGATCCGGTATGGAGCATTTGATCACTAATAAACTTATCCTCACTTGTGAAGTGAATGACAATTCGTGTTTCTGTAGGTTTATAAATCCCTTTCCATGTTAAAGGTCCGGACTTCACTTCATCGTATTCGAAGTCTTCCAGCTTTATCAGTTTATCAAAAGTGGAAATTATATCAGTGCATAAAATAAGGACTTCAATTTGATTGACAATTTCACACTTTCGTCGCAGCTCACCCAAGGGACTTATTCGGGTGCAGTATTCAAGGATTTTTTTTTCAATGGTATTATAGATTTCCTCCGCTCTGACATAAAGGAGTTTTCCGCGGTTAAGTCTTAAAAATTCGATTGCTTCAATCAATGACTTCTGACTTTTGTCACCGAATCCTTTCATTTCAGCCACCTTACCAGTTAGGCAAGCTTCCATTAATTCCGTCTCATCTTTTATGTCGAGTTCCAGCCACAAAGTTCTTATTTTCTTTGCCCCAAAACCCTGGAGTTTGAGTAGCTCAATAATGCCTGGCGGAGTGGTATCCAAAAGTTCTTGAAGTTTACCATATACTCCTTTGTCTACTATTTCTCTGATGTGAGCCGCCATGCTCTTTCCTACGCCTTCAATCTTATCCAATTCCTCAATTGGAAGTAGTTCCAGGGGTGTTTGAAATTTTTCCAGATTAAATGCGGCGGTGGTATAGCTACGCAATTTGAAAGGATTTTCGTCATGAAGCTCCATCAGAGAGGCAGTGAGCTTAAGCTGTCTAATAATTTCTTTATTTTCCAAAGTGCAGGCTTTTAGTAGTTGTGCTGAGCAAAGATATCAAAGTACTTTACACGGGAGCGACACAACCTAACACCAATTAGAAATTCAGGAGAAAAGTAAGCGGAATTAAACCAATAGTGATAATCACTGACTTTATAGTTGAAGATGATTTCCTTTTTAGTTAGGTCGTCATTCCTGTGAAATCGACGACAGGAGATGAATACAGGAATCTATTTGAAAGAAACATTCACAAAATAGAGATTCCTGAACTCCGCTACGCTTCATCAGGAATGACGACAAAGGGTAAGCAATCAAAAGTTCAAGCCAGGGGCAAGCGTCAGGAATGACATTCTTAGTATAATTAAAAAGTGAACGAGTGACAATTAACCTTTAAGATCATTCCTGTGAAGCGACGTACTAACTAGTGACGTTATTCCTGTGAAT
>JAJCYL010000293.1 GCA_029262955.1 Cytophagales bacterium
GCTCATGTGCCATACTATGGTTATGGAGATGGTGTTGTGAGGCTGAGCCTGGGCAATAGCATTGAGGTAGGAGGTAAGGTAGATGAAGCAGGCGTACAATGGATGTTTTTCCTTGATACAACAGTTAAAGTCGGTGATCAATACATTGTCAGGGATGGGAAGCTACAAACGCTATAAAAAAGCGTTTGCAACCTCCGCATAGTCGAATTACTACTCTACAATTACGATTACCCTGACAATCACGGGACTTGTAATTGGATTCAATTTTTTGGGAACAAACTGTCTACATAAAATCATTTAGAATTTCTTTAACCTTTACATATCTTAATCCCGAATAAAAATTATAGCCAATGAAGCTCTTAACTGTAATCCTTAGTCTCTTATTAATTGTTACTTCAACAAATGCCCAGAGAAGAAACAAAGGTCAGAGCCCACCTGAGGTGGTTGATGCCAAGTACTTCAATGGCATGAAGTATCGGTCAATCGGGCCAAGTAGAGGCGGGAGATCCACGGCTATTACAGGTATTCCCGATAAGCCCTATACCTTTTTTATGGGAACAACTGGTGGTGGTGTATGGAGAACAAATGACGCTGGGACCACCTGGAATAACATTAGTGACGGGCAAATTGCCGCAGGCTCCATCGGGTCCATTGAAGTGGCAGCATCAGACGCGAATGTTGTCTATATGGGTACTGGTTCAGCCTGCACAAGAGGCAATATTTCACCAGGGATTGGAATGTACAAGTCCACAGATCAGGGTAAGACCTGGTCCTTTTCAGGATTAAAGTCTGCGGGCCAAATCGGTAAGATACTGGTTCATCCGGCGAACGCTGATGTGGTTTATGTAGCAGCTCTTGGTAACATATTCGGGCCCAACAGTGAAAGAGGGTTATTTAAAAGTACCGATGGGGGAAAGAATTGGCAAAAGTCTCTTTTCATCAGCGATAAAACTGGTGTCGTAGACATGGCTATGAACCCAGAAAACCCACGCATTATTTATGCAGCAGCATGGCGGGGTGAGCGAAAGCCCTATGCTATGATTGATGGTGGCGAAGAAGGTGGGATTTATAGATCTTCCGATGGTGGTGATAGCTGGAATAAATTGGAGGGCGGTCTCCCAACAGGACTGCTTGGAAGAATCGCAATTGCAGTTTCACCTGCAAATCCGATGCGTGTTTGGGCACTAATTCAGGCTGCAGAGGAGGAGAGTGGAGGTCTGTATCGTTCGGAAGACGGTGGTGATAATTGGAAAAGAATCAATAGAGATCACCGTCAAAGACAGCGTGGCTGGTATTATACGCATCTTACAGCGGACCCAAAGGATGAGCATACAGTCTATTCATCTAATACTGGCTTTTATAAATCAATTGACGGAGGCGAGAATTTTGAGAGGATAAGAACTCCTCATGGGGACAATCATGGAGTTTGGATCAATCCTAACAATACGAAAATCATGATTAACTGTAATGATGGGGGAGCTAATGTTAGTTTAAATGGAGGTAAGTCCTGGTCAACACAAGAGAATCAGCCTACAGCTGAATTTTATCGTGTTACAGTGGATAATCAATTTCCATATCGATTGTATGCAGGTCAGCAGGATAATACTACCATATCTGTTCCAAGCCAGGAATTGCCGGCAATCTCAAATACAGAGCATTGGGAATCAATCGGTGGTGGCGAAAGTGCCGATGTGGCTGCACACCCGACTAATTTCGATATCATTTATGCTGGAACCTATAGTGGAGAGATTACCTACTACAACCGTAAAACTGGCCAGAACCTTCAGATGACCGCTTATCCCCATTACACTGAGGGAACAGAGCAAAGAGACCTTAAGTATCGCTGGCAGTGGAATTTTCCATTATTTGTTTCGGTCCATAATCCTTCTGAATTGTATATGGGTTCTAACGTGGTTCACAGATCAACCAACCAAGGGCAGACCTGGGAAATAATCAGTCCGGACCTCACTCAGTCATTAGATAAGTATTTTGATATTCCCGGTGGACCAATTCAACATGATGCCACAGGTGTAGAAGTCTATTCCACAATTTTTGCATTGGAAGAATCACCGACTAATTCGGGCGAGATTTGGGCCGGTTCGGATGATGGCCTGATTCACATCACTAGGGATGGTGGCAAAAACTGGACTAACGTAACTCCACCTAACATGCCGGTAGAAGGCACAGTGAATAAAATTGAGCTTTCTACTCATCAGGGTGGCCGTGCTTATGTGGCTGTTTACAAATACCGCGACAATGATTTTCGGCCATACATATTCAAAACCAATGATTACGGGACCACTTGGAAATTGTTAACTAATGGTTCAAATGGAATTCCTTCAACTCATTTCGTTAGGGCGATTGCGGAAGATCCCGATAAGGAAGGCCTGCTCTATGCAGGGACAGAGTTCGGGATGTATATTTCTTTTAATGATGGTCAGAGTTGGCAACCATTCCAATTGAATTTACCAGTTACACCTATCACTGATATTGAAGTACATCGACAGGACCTTGCAATAAGTACTCAGGGGCGTTCATTCTGGATTTTGGATGACCTTACACCATTACATCAGGTGAAAGATCAAGTGGTTGGTAAGGATAAATATCTGTATGCTCCCAGATCATCCTATAGAACAAATGTTGGAGGAAGAAAAGGATTAAGTGCGAGTATCAATTTCTTCGTTGAGAGGGCAAGCGATGAGTCAGCCACCTTAGAAATTCGGGATTCGGGCGGTAGAGCAGTTCGAAGTTGGAGTTCTGGAGCTGAGGAAAATGACGACCTTGAAAAATTAGAAATAAAGGATGGTTTCAATCAGGTTAAGTGGGATCTTACTTATCATCCGCCAAAAATGGTGGACAACTTTGTCGCCATGGTTTTTAGTTCAGATAACGCACCTGGTTCCAGGGCTGTACCTGGCCTATACAAAGTAACATTACAAATTGGAGAATGGTCGAGTAGCCAGGATTTGGAAGTAAAGGCTGATCCCCGGTGGCCCTCGCTACAGACCAATGACTACACCAAGAAATTCCAGCTGGAAATGGACGTATTGAAATTGATTAATGAATCTCAGGATATTATTCGAAATCTGAGATCGATACGTGATCAAACAACTCAGATTGGCGAAAAAGTAGATGCAGCCGGTTTAGGCGATGAACTGAAAAAGATGGCTAAGGAGTTAGATATGAAGTTAACGCCAATAGAAGAAACGTTGGTTCAGAATAAGATTGAAACATCTCAGGATGAAATAAATTTTCGTAGAGTTTTTAGCAATCACATAGCAAGACTATATCGCGTTATTGTTGACGAGGATAATGCACCAACCAGTGGCATGATTGAGCGGTGGGAGGACTTAAAGGCGCAGTTTGTGGACTTAAAAAAACCTTATTCTGACCTCATGAATATAGAAGTTGAAGCGTTCAATGTTAAAGCACGAGAACTCCAGGCGGGTAAAATAATTTTACCATTAGGTAGTACCAAGTAAGAATTAATTGTTAAATGCATTAGATTTAGAGTAACGTTTAAAGATATTAACAGTTGGCATTATGAAGAAACCTTTACTATTTATTGTTTTGGTCGGATTGATATCCGGATGCGCCTCCTATTATGATAGGATAATAGAATCAGATTATAGCTACAGTGGTAAGTTTAGCAAATACGATTCGTACGATTTTATGATTAACAGTGAAGCTGGAGTTGATGATAAAAATAAAGAGCTGGTAGAAAAATTTATCGGGCAGCGAATGAGGACGTTGGGATTCAGTCAAACTGAAAAGAAACCTAGTCTCATCGTATCCTACAAGGTATTCTACGATGACTTTAACATGAAGGGCTACGCTCAACCAAGTTTTGCTTCATATGTTAATTCCAATGATAGAGATGCAAAGCTAGCTGATAGTAAACCTGCGCAGGATGATGAAGTGCCAGAATTTGCTGACTATTTTAATGTTGGGACTACTGATGCTGGGTTTATTGATCAAAAAGATCTTGATTATGCCTCCATTGATTGTGAAATGAATGAAGGGTCGCTACTCATCACTTTCTTTGACAGGAAGGCTAAGAAGACTGTCTGGCAAGGATATGCTTCTGGCGTAGTTCAACGAATGGACGAAGAAAGGTTTCTAAGACATACCGTTGGTAAAATATTAGATAATTATAGGGTTCTTGCAAGAGGTTTTGGAGTACCTAACTAATTAACAAGATAATTCTTATTAAAGTATAGCCAGGATTTTATTAAATTCTGGCTATACTTTTTTGAGCCTTGGATACATCTATACAAAACACCACTTCAAAGCAGGACGAAATTCTCAAGAAACAGAGAAAGTACCTGTTCCCAAATCATTTACTCTTTTATTCAAGCCCGCTTCCATTGGAAAGAGGAGAGGGCTGGTATGTCTGGGATACGGAAGGCAAAAAGTACCTTGATTTCTTTGCAGGTATCCTGACAACAAGTGTTGGCCATAACAGGCAAGAAGTTACCAGTCGGATCAGGGAACAAAGTGAAAAGTTGATTCATTCTTCCACGCTTTATCCTAACGAGAGCCATGTGTCTTTAGCTGAAAAACTGGCCGAAGTAGCACCAGGCAATATTGATGTTTCTTATTTTACTGCCTCCGGTTCGGAAGCTGACGAAACAGCAGTATTTCTCGCCAGAGCGCATACTGGCAACCATGATATTATCGCGTTGCGGCATGGATATAGTGGCCGTGGAGCTATTGGAATGAGCTTAACTGCTCATGGGAACTGGAGATCACCGGGAACTGAGGTGACAGGTATCAAGCACGCAATTAATCCATATTGCTACAGATGCCCACTTAAAATGACTTACCCCTCCTGTGGGGTTGCCTGCGCAGATGACATTGAAGAGGTAATAAAAATGACTACGCCTGGTAAAATCGCCGCCTTTTTAGCCGAACCGATTCAGGGAGTTGGTGGCTTTATCACTCCACCATCGGAATATTTTAAAATAGCCCATGAGATTGTTAAGCGTTATGAAGGTTTATTCATAAGCGATGAAGTACAAACTGGTTTTGGTAGAACAGGGTCAAAATGGTTTGGTATTGAGCATTCAGGTATTGAGCCAGATATTATTACCATGGCGAAAGGAATCGGCAATGGTATGCCATTAGCAAATACAATGACTACGACTGAAATAGCTCAGAGTACTCTAAAGGCAGGTTCCACGATTAGTACTTTTGGAGGTAATCCTGTTTCTTGTGCTGCGGGGTTGGGAGTAATGGAGGTCTTGGAAAAGGAGGCTACTCCAAACCATGTCGAAAAAATGGGAAGATTGCTAAGGGTCGGATTAGAGGAAATACAAAAGTCTTCCAACGTTTTAGGGGATGTTAGAGGGATGGGGCTGATGCAAGGACTTGAGCTGGTGAAAGATAAAACCTCAAAGGAACCGTCTCCTGATGCTGCCAATCAATTGCTTGAAGCAGCAAGAAAGGAAGGACTATTGATTGGTAAAGGAGGACTATATGGTAATGTGATAAGAATTGCTCCGCCACTCACAATAAATGAAGATGCAGTGATTGACGCGCTGGAGAAATTGGCTAAAGCCTTCAAACAAATAGGTTAGTCAACCCAAACCAAAAAACTATGGTACAAATAAATCGTCGTAAGTTCATCAAACAGAGTGGAGGCATTGCTCTGATGCCCTATGTCTGGAATTTCCAGGAAAGACCTCATACCATTCTTTATAATGGAAATTTTATTACTGTTGATCCTGCCCAGCCCTCGGCTCAGGCGGTAGCCCTGGTAGCTGACCGTTTCTTTGCCGTTGGGTCAAATGATAGCATCAGGGCTTTAGCAACTTCAGCAACTAAAATGGTAGACCTTGGAGGTAAAACGGTTACTCCTGGTTTTAATGACGCACATTCTCATCCGGCCAGTAGTGGCAGGGCGCATCTGTTTAATTTAGATTGCGACTTGAGGTCAATTGATGCGATTAAGGCAGCTATAAAAGAGCGGTCCAAAACCACGCCCAAAGGGGAATTTATCTGGGGATTTAAATATGATGATACAAAAACCAAAGAGGGTCGATTTTTAACAGTAGGAGATCTTGATGAGGCGGCTCCTGATCATGCCGTTGTAATCACCCACAGAGGAGGTCATACGAAATACGTAAATAGTCTCGCTTTCAAGAAAGCCGGAGTTGATAACAATACTCCTGACCCAGCAGGGGGTAGGTTTGTTAAAAGAGATGGAAAACTTACCGGTCAAATTTTGGAGAAGGCGTCTGCACCGTTCCAGAAATACTTCCCGGAATATAGCGACGAGGATTCTGTGAAAGGAGTAGAGTTGATCTCGAAAATGCTGGCAAAGACTGGTATTACATCAGTACAAGATGCTGGTAGTTCACCCGAAGACTTAACCGCTTTTCAAATTGCCCGTGACAGGGGGTTGCTGAAGACAAGAGTATACAACAGCATAAGGCATGGTAATATTGATCGAATGATCAATGCCGGAGTGCGAACTGGTCTTGGCGACAAGTGGGTGAAAGTTGGCTACATGAAAACTGCCAATGATGGTTCAATTTCAGAACGGACAGCTCGATTATCCGAGTCTTATATCGGGCGGCCTGATGATTTTGGAATCACCACCGCCACACGAGATGAACTTTATGAAAGATGCCGTAAGGCTTATGTCAATGGCTGGCAGGTTGGTGTCCATTCTAACGGTGACGTAGCTATTGATGTCACATTAGGCGTGTATGAACAGCTACTTAAGGAATACCCCAAGCCAGACCCAAGATTTAGGATAGAGCACTGTACTGTCGTTAATAATGATTTAATTAGGAGGATAAAGGCAATTAATGCCATAGCAAACCCTTTTTCAACCTATGTATATTTCCACGGGGAGAAAATGAAGAATTACGGTGAGGAGCGAATGAAGAATATGTTTGCTGTCCGAAGTTTCCTCGACTCCGGAATTAATGTCACTCAGACTTCAGACTATCCCCCCGGTC
>JAJCYL010000294.1 GCA_029262955.1 Cytophagales bacterium
GTTATGCTGTGGTGTTGGAGAGGGTCTAATTTGAAAGTAAGTGTAGATTAATCTATTTGACTCAATCGAGGAATTCATCAATTTACTTGGCTTTACGAAACCTATAGGCCCTTCATAAATACCGGCCTCCCCTCCCATGTCAGCTACTCTAACTGCAAGGACATTTTCCTTTATTTTGCAAAACCCTCCCCAGTAGGAGAATCTCGTTTTCCTTCAAGATCTTCGGGATGTTCAAAGTGAATGGCAGGTTCTATCTGACCATAAGTCAATTTTCTGCAATATTTCTTTTCAAAAGATTCTAAATTGAAGGAAATATTGAATTATGGCAAATCGAAGGTCTTTTTTAAGAGGTGTCAGTGCACTCTCAGGAGGTATGTTTTTGGCTCCTCACCTTTCAGAAGCAATTGGATCTAAGATTGGAAACTTCAATCGCAAACATGCCTCTCTTTCAAATAGAGAAATAGCTGAAGATGATGAATTCTGGTATTGGGTACGGCAAGCTTTCACCGGATCGGAGAATATCAACAACCTCAACAGTGGAGTTGTCAGTCCCCAACCTAAGTCTGTACAAGACACTTTTGACAGATACATCAGAATTAGCAATGAGGCGCCTCCCCTTTATGGCGGGCAAATCATTGAACAGAGTACTGCAGCTGTCAAGAGTAAACTGGCCAAAATAGCCGGATGTCTTCCCGAAGAAGTTGCATTGAGCCGTAACACTACTGAATCTCTTGAAACTATAATTTTTGGGTTAAACTTAAAAAAAGGTGACGAAGTCGTTTTGACAAAGGTCGATCACCACCGGATGAAGTATGCGTGGAGACAGAGAGCACAGAGGGACGGGATTGTCCTGAAGTGGATTGAGATTGATCCGGCGATGGACAGCACGGAACATATGGTTAAACGCTATGTAGATCAGTTTAATCCGAAAACCAAAGCCATTGAAGTGACCCATCTAATCAATTGGTCCGGTCAAATCTTGCCTGTCAGGGCAATTGCAGACGAAGCCAGGAAAAGAGACATCGATGTGATTGTAGATGGTGCTCATTCATTCTGTCACTTCGATTTTAAGATTCCTGATCTGAACTGTGACTATTTTGGCACAAGTCTGCACAAATGGCTGTGTGCTCCTTATGGAACAGGGATGCTCTATGTGAGAAAAGGTAAAGCCAAAAACGTCTGGCCACTTTATGCCAGTCCAGACCCACTCTCAGACGAGATTAACAAATTTGAATACCAGGGCACGGAGAACTATGCAAAGGCTGAAGGAATAGCCGAATCGATTGGATTTCATGAAATGATTGGTATAGAACGCAAAGAAGCAAGGCTAAGATATCTTAAGAATTACTGGGCCAATAAAGCAGCTAAGATTCCCAAAGTCAAAATAGTAACCACGCTTAGTGACGAATACTCTTGTGCAATATGTCTGTTTCATATCGAAGGAACCAAGCCATTTGAAATCGGTGAAATTTTAGAGAAAAAGTATAAAATTCTGGTGCGACCTATCGATCATGAGAATGTGAAAGGGCTAAGGGTGACTCCTCACATTTTCACCACCATTCGTGAACTGGACGATCTAATTGATGCAATTACAGTACTGGCGGCTTAGATGAAGTTACGATAACTACTTGGTGTATGCCTGAACAATAAACTCGGCCACGCAGGCCGGTTTGTCCTCATTCTTAATTTCGAAAACTACTTTAAGTTTGAACCTTGCACCACCGGGAATTGACTCATGAGTAATCAGGGAGACTCTGCCTCTGAGCTGCGCACCGGAAGGGGTAGCATTTGGAAAACGAACTTTATCCAAGCCGTAATTGAGGCACATGGCAACATCCGCTATGCTATAAGTCTCATAAGCAAATTTGGACGTCAGTGACAATATCAAGAACCCGTGGGCAATGGTTTTCCCATAAGGTGAATGCTTTTCCGATTTTTCAGGATCAACATGGATCCACTGATTGTCGTCCGTGGCATCGGCGAACGAATTGATCTGTTCCTGTGTGATAGTAGTCCATTCCGATAAGCCCAGTTCCTGCCCAATATGGCCCTCCATTTCACGAAGGGTTGCAAAAGAAGTGGCATACGCTTTGTCAGTCATTGAATATGGTGTTAGATAGGTAATGCCCCTCCGTTAACACTCAATGTAAACGCCGAAACAAATCCCGCCTCTTTTGAAGCCAGGTACAAGTAACCATGCGCAATATCTTCTGGCATACCAATTCGTCCAACCGGTATCATGGCAACCCCGGCATCGATAACCTCCTGAGGCATGCTGTCAGACATTTCTGATTTTATAAACCCTGGAGCAACGGCATTTACAGTGATATTGTATTTACCCAGCTCCTTGGCCAGTGATTTAGTAAAACCAATTAACCCGGCCTTTGAGGCTGCATAATTTGTCTGCCCAAAAGCGCCAACCAGTCCATTGATTGAAGATGTATTTATTATTCTGCCATATCCTGCTTCCTTCATAACAGGAGCAACGATTTTACAACAGTTAAAAGTACCCGATAGATTAACGTTTAAAACCGCATTCCATTCGTCCTCAGACATTTTTAGAAAGGATTTATCTCTAATAATACCTGCATTATTTATCAGGATGTCAATTCGGCCATATTTTTCAACAATCACACTAACCGCGGATTCAATCTGCACTTTAGCTGTTATATCCACTTTCTGGTAAAAAATATCACCTCCGTCAGCCCTGATCTTCTCGACGGCAGGTTCGCCATCAAGCACGTCCCACATGGCTACCGTCGCTCCTTCATCACAAAAAGCTTTACATGCCCCTTCTCCAATTCCCTGAGCTCCACCAGTAATAATTGCCAGTTGTCCATCAAGTTTTCCCATTTTACTTCATTAGGTAAGTCTGAATATATATCATTTGCCAATGAAGTGTCAAGTTTTTAATAAAAGCATAGCTTGCCAATAAAATTCAATTTAAAATGAACAAACAACTGATCCTTGCCAAAAGACCCATTGGACTTCCTGATAAATCAACATGGACAATAGAGGAAAATGCAATTCCTGAAATCAACGAGGGGGAAATACTTGTCAAACAACACTATATCTCATTAGATCCAGCCATGCGAGGCTGGTTGAATGACTCCAGGTCCTACATTGAACCCGTCGCTATTGGAGAAGTGATGAGAGCGGCCAGTATTGGTGAGGTAATTGAATCGAAAAATCATCCTAAATATAAAGTGGGTGACTTCGTATCCGGTTGGGGTGGTGTGCAACAATATTCAAGCTCTGATGGGTCAGGCTATTATGCGGTAGATCCGAATTTAGCCCCTCTACCCACCTATATTGGAACGCTCGGAATGCCCGGCATGACAGCCTATTTTGGGATCTTACAAGTTGGGAAAATCAAAGAGGGTGAAACGGTCGTGGTTTCAGGAGCCGCCGGTGCGGTTGGCAGTTTAGTGGGACAAATTGCCAAAATCAAAGGCTGCAAAGTAGTAGGAATAGCGGGTGGCCCGGATAAATGCAAATATCTTAAAGATGACCTCGGATTTGATGCTACAATAGATTACAAAAATGAAGATCTTAAAATTGCTTTAAAGCAGACCTGTCCGGAAGGAGTTGACGTTTATTTTGATAATGTGGGGGGAGAAATATTGGATACTGTGCTTACAAGGATCAGAATGAATGCCCGCATTGTTATTTGTGGAGCAATTTCCCAATACAATAATACCACACCGGTAAAAGGGCCAGGTAATTATCTGTCACTGCTGGTAAACCGTGGCACGATGCAGGGAATGGTGGTATTTGACTATGCCAGTCAATACAAAGAAGCCATGATAGAAATGAGCAAATGGTTAAAAGAAGGCAAATTGAAGAGTCGGGAGGATGTGCACGAAGGAATAGAGAATTTTTATGACACCTTTCTTCGGCTCTTTTCCGGAGAAAAACTCGGCAAACTGGTTTTGAAGGTCAAAGAATAATGAGATTTTAAAGCGCTCTGTAAAAGGGTGTGGTAAAAAAGCACTTACCCAATTAGTGATTTGTACGTAGTATAATTATGCATTATATGGATACTGACAGAAGCTTCGTTAAGGCTATAATTTTAATTGGAATTTTCATTTTATTTTTTGGAGCCGGCAATGCTCAAATACCTGGCGAAACTCTTGCCCCGTGGACTGAAGGCACCCTTGATATCCATGAAATCAGTACCGGCAGAGGAAGCTCCACTTTTTTCATCTTACCGGATGGCACTACCATGCTATACGATGCTGGCGAATTTGGTGAAGACGGTGCTCCCTGGAGAATACCAAGATATGTTGATGCAAAACCCGACAAATCACGTACTTCTGGTGAATGGATACTAAGGTACATTCAAAGGCAACTGAGCCTGTCGTCCCTCAGTCAAATAGATTATGCCTTGCTGTCGCATTTTCATTGGGATCACATGGGGCAAATCTCTGAGGAAACCCCCAAATCAGGAAATGGAAATTACCAGCTAAGTGGACTTACCATGGTTGGTGACAAAATTCCAATTAGCAATATTCTTGATAGAGGTTGGCCGGATTATAACTATCCTAAAGAAACAAACGACCTGACTTTAAAGAATTATCAATCCTTTATTAGCTGGCAAAAAGAAAACAATGGGTTAAATGCTGAAAGATTTGTACCGGGAAGAAATGATCAGATAGTCTTACAAAAGAAACCAGACGATTACGCCAACTTTGAGATACGCAATCTCGCTGCAAACGGAGAAGTGTGGACTGGGGTCAGTAATGTATCCAGAGCCCATTTCCCTCCCCTCAATGAACTTGAACAAGATCAATATCCTGACGAAAATATGTGCAGCGTTGTGATGCGCTTGAGTTATGGGAAATTTGATTATTACACGGGAGGCGACTTACGTGGAATACCTAAAACCGGATCACCGCAATGGCAGGATATTGAAACCCCAGTGGCACAGGTAACCGGCCCCGTGGAAGTCAGCTTGATGAACCACCACGGATATATTGATTCTCAAAATGATTTTTTCGTAAGTGCTTTAAGACCCCAGGTTTGGTTGCTATCTGTTTGGGATTCGGCTCATCCCAGCCCTATGGTTTATAAGCGGCTTTTGTCAGAAGAGCTCTACCCGGGGCCTAGAGATATCTTTACCACGAATATGCATGAAGCCAATAAGTTGGTAGTCGTAGGACTTGACAAACTTGCAAGTGATAGTGGTCATATTGTTGTGAGAGTAGACCCGGGTGGAGACTCTTACAAAGTAATTGTAATAGACGATAACGTTGAAAATGGAAAGATAAAGTCAGTACATGGTCCATACACCGCTCGTTGATTCAACATCTTATTTGATCTGTACCTTATCCCCTACTTTCAGGATATGATATTTTTCCTGCATCGCTTTGGAAAGTCTGAGTTTGACTTCATCGGGATATCCTTTGGCCCAAAATCTTGTGGATTCATTTACAATTACTGTACTATGATGTTGAGGAAAAATATAATCCGGATTGAGGGTATTGATTAATATGACAGATCGATCTATATACATATTATGCTCCGTTGGTGAAAAGAATAAAACATCAACATCCTCAAGAAAAAGGTGGTCTTCTAATAAGTGAGAATCTCCAGGTTGCAAAAATGTGGTGCCATCAAGATCAATTAGATAACCACTGTCCTGTAGGTTAGCATCGTAGTAAATAGAGAAATTGGCATTGCCATGAATGGCCCTGATAGGTTTAACCGAGATGTTATTAATGTCAAAAGGTTCACGTGGTCTCGCCACTTTAATTCTTTCTTTTGGGATTTTTAGTAACTCCGCTACAGAAAGACAACTTTCCGGCATTACAAAAATGCATTCTGATTTTTCCAACAGCACGACTGAGGTGCTTCTATTGAAATGATCCTTGTGCGCATGCGTGATAAACGAAATGTCCAATTCACTCGCTAACTCTTCAGCTGTTATTTTAGGAGGCTCTATTCGTTTATCATAATCCAATAATATATCAGTGGATATTAGCAGTTCCCCTGATTTTATAAGCCATCCATTATGTCCTACCCACCAAAGACCAATACCATCTTTATGAGCTTTGATTTCATCAATTAGCCTCGTTTCCTGGCCCACTACATCAAATTGGAGAGCAAATGCGCAAATAGTGATGTATAATCGCAATCTGCTAAAGCAGGCACATAACTTGAGACATAATCTACGATTAATGGTGATAACTGAATAAAGTTGTAGCATCTGGTAATGTATTAATAACAGCTCATGTATTTAATAACACAACCCATTGTAAAAAACTAAGCTAACATTACTTTTTGAATGAAGCCTTTAAAAGTAGAACGGATATTTAACCACCCTGATATATGGTAAAAATCATATTAAGTTTCAGTACAATCGTTCAAATTATCTGTCTATACATCATATAGTATCTAGCAAACAATCACTGGACAGTTTAACATTTCTTCTATGCGTATTACCTTTTCCATATTTCTTGTCTTATGCTGCGTAAGTTTTCGCGTCAAGGGGCAAAAACAAATTCCTGTGACCATTGAAAACCACCAGACAGGAGCTCCAATCACCATGGGATTACCCTTTCCTAAAGGCGAACTTCATTCTCCTGACAAGGTAAGAGTGCTTGATTCGTCAGGTAATGAAATCCCCTCGCAAATAACTGAGGTATCCACATGGGAACCAGCAGACGCTAGTTTGAAATGGATATGGGTATTCTTTTTTACCAATAATTCTAAAAACTATACCGTCGAATATGGTGAAAATATTGTCCGGAAACCTTATGACGGACCAATGGTCATAAGTACTAACAACCAGCGATCTAAAGGATTTGCAGAGATAACTACAGGCAAACTCAAGGTTATAATTAATAAGGGTGAAGGGGGCTTCCTTCATAAAGTATACCTCGACTCTAAGGATGATGGATATAGTGAAGAAGATGTAATTGCTTTAAATGATGATAACCGCGGATCATTCCTGGATATTCTAGATGATTTGGGCATTGATAAATCTAAAGCGATCATCCACAGAATGATTAAAGAAAAAGGATCTGGCCCGCTTCACTCAATTTTAAGGCTGGAGGGTGAATATTTATATTCAAGAAAGGATAACAATAATTCACCATTCACTACCAGAATCCACTCTTATGCCGGAAAATCCTATCTAAAAGTATTACATACCATAGTTTATACAGGAGAACCAGACAAACATAAAAATTATGATGGGCAGCATGCGAATATTGCTACCCAAAATGAAAAAATAATATCAACTTATGATGAATCTGATTCGTCGTGGATGCAACCAAATGATCAGATGTCAGCTGTAGGAATCAACCTCAAATACAATCTTCAGAAAAATGAAATGCCTAAGACCGGATATGTGAGCGGTAAATGGTGGGAAGACGGCTCTTCTCAGGTAGCAGATCTTCAATCTGATTCAAAAGAGATAATTTCGATTCGCCAGACAGGTCCGAATATCAATACATTGCCTCCGTTGGCTGTGTCTTCAACAACCAAAAGAATTGAGTCCTTCAACGCAGCAATTCACATCAAGGGTCAAACTGAAATTAAAACTGAAAAGGGAGAAGGTTGGGTGGACATTTCGGACGCTCAAAGAGGTATTGCAGTTGGAATCAGAAATTATCTTGAGGAATTTCCAAAAGGATATGACATAAATCTTGAGGAAAATATATTGAGCACTTATTTGTGGCCGCCTGATGAGAAACCCATGAGTTTTGCCCGTCAATCGCTTAAAACTGATGGACAAATGCTTGACAATTTTGCACAAGGAGTAGCGAAAACGACTGAATTAACTTACAATTTTCATGAAGCAGGGGATTTCAAAAAAGTGCGTTCAGAAATTGACTACTTTCTCAACCCAGCCGTCGCACACGCAGATACTAAATGGTATGCTAAAAGCCTTGCTTATGGTCCTTTCTCTTCTGCAGATTCATCGTTTCCGGAATACGAACGGGGGTTGGACTATAAGTTCGATTGGGTGCTATTCAACCAAAAATGGGAGCCCTGGTACGGAATGTTTGATTATGGGGATTTCCAGACATACTATTATAATGAAACCTGGTTTCAATGGTCAAATAATGAACCTTCCCAGGATTTTATGCTTTGGATGCAATTCATGCGTACTGGAAACCCAAAGTATTATCTGGCAGCTGAAGCTACAAGTCGCCACACCATGGATGTTGACAATATTCATTGGCCAACCTTTCCCAAATACGATGCAGGCAGCAATGATGCAGTAGACTTCTGGAATTACCAGGATAAAAAATCAGGAACTCCATATTTAGGAATAGGGAGAAGGCATGCCACTCAACAATGGACTGCCCTATTGAGCGCACATGTTTGGGTTACTGGTTGGATCGCTTCCTACTATTTAAGTGGCTACCATCGTGGGTTAGAAATAGCCAAACAAACTGGAGATGCATATATCAGACGAATTTGGGGCGATCATGGACTCACAGGCAGACGGCTCTACCTGTCGGTTTGGAATCTCACAGAGATTTATGATGCCACTAAAGCGGAAAAATATAAGGTTGAACTTGATGACAGAGTAAACCGTATGCTTGAATTACAGGCTGGTTCCGATCAATATAATAGCCTGATAATGGATAGATATGGCTATAGCCAGGTGTATGC
>JAJCYL010000295.1 GCA_029262955.1 Cytophagales bacterium
GTTGGCCCAGTTAGCGAGGGCTATTGGAATTCACCTGGTAATTGCCACTCAAAGACCATCGGTTAATGTCATAACAGGGGTAATTAAAGCCAATTTTCCTGCAAGACTTTCTTTTAGGGTTACCTCCAAAATAGATAGCCGTACAATTTTAGATGCTGGTGGAGCTGAACAACTTGTGGGACAGGGAGACATGCTCCTTTCCATGGGGTCTGATATCATAAGGATACAATGTCCATTTGTTGACACACCAGAGGTCGATAATATCTGTGAATTCGTTGGAGCACAACAAGGTTATAGCAGCGCCTACCTATTACCTGAATTTGTGGGTGATGATGAGGGTGGAACTATTGGAGCTGTGGATCTATCAGAAAGAGATGCATTGTTTGATGAAGCAGCCAGACTAATCGTTGCTCATCAACAGGGAAGCACCTCACTGATTCAGCGAAAGATGAAACTAGGATATAACAGAGCCGGGAGATTAATTGATCAATTGGAAGCTGCTGGAATAGTTGGAGCATTTGAAGGAAGCAAAGCCCGAGAAGTTTTGGTCCAGGATGAATACAGTTTGGAACAATTATTGAATAGTATTGATGAGTAGTTTGAATTAAAGATTATGAAGAAGTATATAATTTGGTCTGTATGTCTACTGGGGTTTAGTCTGACAAGCCAGGCACAAGGACAAAAGGACCCTGCGGCTCTCACAATATTGGAAGCAATGAGTAAGAGATACAAAGCTTATCCCTCCTTTGAAGCTGATTTTACTAATTCACTCATCAATCCGGATAAGAGCAAGGAGGACATATCGGGGAAGGTCACTGTCAAAGGTGAAATGTACAAGCTTGATTTAGGTGAGCAAGAGGTTATTAATGATGGAGAAAATTTATGGACTTATTTGAAAGAAGT
This sequence comes from Cytophagales bacterium, assembly GCA_029262955.1. GTDB lineage: Bacteria > Bacteroidota > Bacteroidia > Cytophagales > Cyclobacteriaceae > JAJCYL01. Next base: position 904 of record JAJCYL010000295.1, read on the forward strand.
GAACGAAGTCAATGTCACAGAGTATTATCCAGAAGACCAGGAGATATCACTTCAAAATATATTTACCATTTATGAGGAGGGCTATAAGTATGTGTACGTTGAAGAGAGGGAAGGGGGGTATCATATCATAGATTTGGAGCCCGAAGCTAAAGGTAGAGACATCTATAAGATCAGGATGGAAATTGCATCCAACAGTGAGTTGAAGAGTTTTACTATGTTCGAAAGAAGTGGTGTTAAATATCGATATACGATCAATAATTTCAACGGGGATAAGACCTATAGTGATAGTTTTTTCCAATTTAATGAATCGGATTATCCCGGTGTTGAGGTCATAGATTTTAGAAATTAAGGTCAGATATTATTTTTATCAGATAAAAGCCGTTTTTTTGAAACGGTTTTTTTGTTATGACAAGGACAGAACTTATTAATCAAATCAAGTCGAAAGAATCGCTCCTCTGTGTTGGGCTGGATACGGATATTAATCGTATTCCTTCTTTCTTGCTCAAAGAAAAGGATCCAATTTTCGAATTTAATAAACGAATAATAGATGCGACATTAGAACATGCAGTAGCGTACAAGCCCAATCTGGCATTCTACGAAGCCAGTGGTTCAAAAGGTTGGGAGTCGCTTCAAAAAACCATTGAGTATATTCCAACGGAAGTCTTCACCATTGCCGATGCCAAAAGAGGTGATATAGGAAATACCTCATCGCTTTATGCAAGGGCATTTTTTGACCAATTAAACTTTGACTCAATTACCGTAGCGCCATACATGGGTATCGATTCGGTGAAGCCATTTCTTGAGTTTGACGGTAAGTGGGTGATTCTGTTGGGTCTAACCAGTAATGGGGGAAGTAGTGATTTTCAAACACTTGAAGTAAATAACTCAGGAGAACTCCTTTTTGAAAGAGTATTAAAAAGAAGTCAGGATTGGGGCCATACCGAGAACATGATGTATGTGATTGGAGCTACAAAAGCTGAACAGTTAGAAGAGATTAGAAAAATAGTGCCAGATCACTTTCTTCTTGTTCCTGGAGTTGGAGCTCAAGGTGGAGATTTAGAAGCTGTATGCAAATTTGGACTTAATCAGGATTTTGGTCTTTTAATCAATTCGTCGAGAGGTATTATCTATGCCAGTGACGACCATGATTTTGATAAACAAGCTGGTAAGGTAGCATCCAACCTTAGCGCAGAGATGAAACGATATATTGACGAATATATTTAACTGTGGAAGAGCGTTTCCTTCACTTTTTGTGGCAGTACCAATATATTGCTAAACCGCTTTCCGGAATAGACGGAGAGTCAATTGAAGTAATAAGACCTGGTTATTTGAATAGTGATTCAGGACCTGATTTTTCCGACGCAAAAATTATTATTGATCGCATCACCTGGGCTGGCAGTGTAGAGATACATACAAAAGCATCAGAATGGTTCACTCACCAACACGATCGAGATCAAGCATACGAGAACACCATATTGCATGTCGTTTGGGAACCAGATCAGGTTATCACAAGAAAGGATGGTTCAGTTATTCCAACCCTGTCATTAAAAAATAAGGTCGACCCGATTATATATGACAATTATAGAAAGTTAATTAAGTCGCCTCTATCCGTTCCATGCTCAAAGCACATTTCATCTATTGATCAGCTAACCAAAGTATCTACTTTAGATAGGGTGCTCATGGAACGATTGATAGTGAAGAGTAAAGTGGTCAATGACTTTGTGGAACAAACTAAGGGTGACTGGGAGGAAGCAACCTATCGGCTATTCTCAAAAAATTTTGGCTTCAAAGTCAATAGTGAACAGTTCTTACGCCTGAGTAAGTCGGTTCCATTGAAGATTATTACTAAGTCTAATAGCTTGAAAGATGTCGAAGCCTTATTCTTTGGGCAATCGGGCCTATTAGAGGAAGCTCAACTTGATGATTATAGCACTGAACTAAAGGAAATTTATCGATTCAAAGCACATAAGTTTAAATTGGCACCATCTGTTTTAAGTCATGAATGGAAATTTATGCGTATGAGACCGGCGAATTTTCCAACAATCAGAATTGCTCAGCTAAGTAAGCTATTGTTTGAAGTCAAACATTTGTTTTCCTGGATAATTGAATCATCCGATTATAAAATAATTACTGAGAAATTAAAAGTATCGCAATCTGACTATTGGGTAAGTCACTTTAATTTTTCCAAGTCGTCAAAGAAGCCAACCTATGGACTTGGTCAAAGCAGTGTCGAGAATGTTGTAATGAATACGGTAGTGCCATTGCTCATCGCATATGGTAAATACATTGATGATCAACAATTGATAGACAGAGCAGTTGAATTTTTGCAAAAAATACCTGCAGAAAATAATAAGATCACAAGAATGTGGGAATCTCTTTCATGGCCGGCGCAAACAGCTTTTGATTCCCAGGCTCAAATTGAACTCAACAATTCTTATTGCCAAAAAAAGAGATGTGCCTTTTGTGTTATTGGCCGGCAGTTAATTAGTCCCCAGGCTTGATGCAGCTCTTACCGCTTATAGGATGGGGAGGGATGATCTATTTAATATGGGTACTCTGGAGTGATAGCCCTAACCGCTACTTTATACCAACATTGACCTTTAAACTGTTAGCTGGTTTGTGCTTCGGAGCATTGTACAGCTATCATTATCAAGGGGGAGATTCATTAACCCAGTTTGGTTACAGCTCTCAACTTTACCACATGTTCAATCAAAATCCATCCCAATACTGGACTACTCTCTGGGGTATGAATACGACCATTGTTGGGGTGGAACCAAGATCCTCATTTTTTATTAAAATAGTGAGTTTAGTCAATTTGCTGTCCTGGAACAGTTATTGGATTTCGACACTCTTCTTATCAACCTTGAGTTTTGCAGCAGTATGGTCTTTAGTGATGAGAAGCACCAGATTATATGGTATTGACTTTCGCTTGATTTTGGTGGCTTTGATTTTTTTTCCATCGATAGCCTTTTGGACATCCGGGCTCGTAAAGGAGACCTTGACTTATGCTGCTATGTGCGTGGTGATTTGGTCGGTATTGCCGCTCATGAGTGATGGGAGTTTCAAATGGAGGGATATTTTGTTAGGCCTATTCAGTTTATTAACCCTATGGAAACTCAAATATTATCACGCTGGTACGCTGCTTATTGTCCTCATTCCAATGATTATATACTCTTTAATCAAACAACGAGGCCTGAGTCAGAAAAAGAACATCGCCGCTGTGCTGGTAAGTCTATTAATGGCCATACTGGTCGTTTCTACCTTGCATTACAATCTGAATCTCACCAGGCTATTTGAACTAATTGTTTCTAACAACGAAATACATTTGGCCCAGTCAACTCAAGAGAAGGTAATCCATTACAATGAGCTAAGTCCGACACTTAGTAGTATGACATACAATTGGCCAATCGCAATTTTTCAAGGGCTGTTTGGCCCACAATTATGGCAAAGCTGGAATATGTTGTCGTTCATGCAGGCCATTGAAAATACCATTTTACTCATGATTACCATGATCTCATTGCCATATATGAAGCGATTGATTCAACGAGATTACATGACGGCATTCTTATCAATGATCTACATTTTAACCCTGGCCTCATTTCTTAGTCTGTCGACACCCAATTACGGCACATTAAGCAGATATAAAGTGGCATATCTTCCGTTTTTATTGATTTACATCTTTTTGTCGTTGCCACTTAATACTTGGGCGAAAAAGATTCGTCCTTCAAAAGATCCAGACTAATTTTGCGCCATGGATAAACCTGTATTAATATTTGGGGCTAAGGGGATTGCAAAGGCAGCTATGGAAATTTTTCTAAGCCATAATGTCGTGGTGTATGGATTTCTGGATGACGATGAATCAGTTCATGGCTCGGAGATTAATTTCATTTCGGTAATTGGAAAGACTGACGATGATGGGTTTCTCAAATTAATTGGCAAAAAATGCGAAGCGTTCGTGGCTGTAGAAGATCGAAATTTGAGGAAGGGGTTAGTTAAATTACTTAACGAGAGGCGGAAGACTATGCCTACTAATGCCATACACAGCAGGGCATATTTATCTGATTCTTCACATATTGGCTATGGTAACTTTATCAACGCGGGAGTATTAGTAGGAGCAGAATCGAAAGTTCCAAATCATTGTATATTGCATGAGGGCGTCACTATTGCTCACGAGGTATCTCTGGGTGACTATGTCCAAATTGGTGCAGGAACGCATGTCAATTCCGGGGTGCAGATCGAAGAGAACGCCTTTTTAGGCTCCGGTGCAACAATTGTCTCCGGAATAAAAGTAGGTAAGAATGCAAGAGTAGGAGCTGGGTCCGTGGTCATCGCAGATGTTAAAAATGGCGAGACGGTCTTTGGAAATCCTGCTGAGTCAGTTAAAAGGTAATATTTAAAACAGTTTTTGACCGGCACTAGCCGATACTAAGCCTCTTAAGTACTTCATTCAGTTTTATTTAACCACTTATCCTAATTTTGAAACTGTAATGCGTTTAATGTGTTTAAATGCAATGACATTCATAGTTGAGACTTAAACGAATTTAATTGATAAAGCGAATAAATTACTTGTCATATGTAGCTCTTTTAGGGTTTTTTTGGCAGTGTTCAGGGAAGGCTGGTAATGGAGAAAGTAGTGTTGAGCGAACCAATACTCTGTTAACCGTAGAAGCAGTTGTGCTGCAACCACAACATCTCGAAAATAAAATCACTACAACGGGAACGATCCTGGCCAACGAAGAGGTTGATTTAAAAAGTGAGATTAATGGAAGGGTGGTTAGTATAAATTTTGAAGGAGGATCTCGCATAAAAAGGGGACAACTTTTAGTGAAGTTGGATGATAGTGACCTTAAGGCACAATTGAAGAAATTGAAGGTAGAGGTGGAGTATGCGAAACAGGGTTCGTCCAGACAAGCGCAATTAATGGAAGTTAGTGCGACAACCCAGGAAGTTTATGATGCGGCTTTGAATAGATTGAAAATTGCCCAGGCTGATATTGAACTAGTAACAGTACAAATAGATAAAACTGAAATAAGAGCGCCGTTTAATGGGGTCATTGGTCTAAGGCAGGTAAGTGAAGGCAGTTACCTGACCCCAGCCAGCATCATATCCCAGTTTCAGGAAATAGACCCAGTTAAGGTAGAGTTTAAAGTACCAGAAAAATATGCTGGCAGAGTAACCGACGGAATGAAGGTAAACTACAAGGTAACCAGTTCGAACAAAGAATTTTCTGGTATTGTTTACGCGGTTGAGCCAAGAATTGACGCAAATACCAGAACTGTAACAGTTAGAGCCAAAACTTCGAACCCGAAGTTTGAATTATTTCCTGGTGGTTTTGCTGAAATTGATATTGTTCTGGAGGTATTGGAGAATGCGTTAGTCGTACCGTCACAGGCAGTCATTCCAGAACTAAATGGTCAGGTAGTATATCTTTACAAAAGCGGCAAAGCGAAACAAGTAGCTGTCGAGGTGGGGGTAAGGGCTGAACGAACAATTCATTTGTCTTCTGGTGTTATGCCAAGAGATACGGTGATTACTACGGGTTTACTACAGCTGAAGGACGATTTGCCAATTGAGATTAAGAGTTTGATTGATAATGATAACGTTCAAAATTTGCCATGAATATAGCATCAGTAAGTATTGAAAGACCCGTTTTTGCCACTGTTATGTCAATTCTCATTGTCATATTTGGTATTATAGGGTATTCCTTTCTTGGTGTTAGGGAATATCCGAGTGTTGACCCGCCTATTGTATCGGTATCAACGAGTTATACTGGTGCCAATTCGGACGTTATCGAATCTCAGATTACAGAACCTCTGGAAGAAGCTATCAATGGAATCGCGGGAATAAAGAGGTTAACATCTACAAGTAGTGATGGTAGGAGTTCCATACGAGTGGAATTTGATTTGGGCGTTGATATGGAAGCTGCTGCCAACGATGTAAGAGATAAAGTGTCAGGGGCTGTTCGAAATTTACCACCTGACACCGATCCGCCAGTAATTTCTAAATCTGATGCAGATGCACAAACCATTGTTGCACTGACCGTACAAAGCGATCAGAGAACTCTGATGGAACTGTCTGAAATTGGAAACACAATGTTTAAAGAGCGGTTGCAAACTATTCCAGGGGTTAGCCAGATAAGAATATGGGGAGATAAGAAATTTTCGATGCGATTGTTTATAGACCCCGATAAACTGGCAGCTTATGGTTTAACTCCTCTTGACGTTAGTGATGCCTTGAGTCGTGAAAACATAGAACTACCCACAGGAAGAATTGAAGGTTATAATACTGAACTCTCAATCCGAACTCTTGGTCGCCTGACCACAGAGGATGAATTCAACAATATGATCATTAAGGAAGAGGATGGGGCTGTCATTAAAATGATGGACATAGGGAAGGCAGAGCTATCGCCCGAGAATGAAAGAAGTATAATGCGAGGAAATGGAGTCATTCCGCAAATAGGTATAGCACTAACACCCCAACCCGGGACCAACTATATCGCCATTGCAGATGAGTTCTATAAAAGGGTTGAACAGATAAAGAAAGAGCTGCCGGATGATATTCAGTTAGGTGTAGCCTTGGATTACACTACTAGTATCAGAGAAGGAATATTGGAGGTAAAAGAGACCATATTGATTGCTTTTGGGCTTGTACTAATCGTAATTTTCACTTTTTTAAGAAGCTGGAGAACCACAATGATTCCGGTCATTGCTATCCCTATTTCCTTGATTGGGGCCTTCTTCATCATGTATATAATGGATTTCTCAGTCAATATCCTGAGTCTTTTGGGTATTGTTTTGGCTACAGGGCTGGTGGTAGATGATGCCATTGTGGTCATGGAAAATATCTATTCTAAGATTGAAAAGGGG
>JAJCYL010000296.1 GCA_029262955.1 Cytophagales bacterium
ATTCTTACAAAGTGAGGTTAAATAAGTGCTACTTCATAATAGGTTTATGTTTGCTTGAACTTTCAGGTATAGACTTGACTTACGCTCAGGATGATGTTCGGGGTGGTCGTCTTAGTCATCGGAATCACTATTTCGATCTTGGAAGGGTAGCTCTTGAGGAGAGTAGATACGAAGAAGCGGTAAATCACTTCGATAAAGGGCTCAGCTATGATGCGTATCACCTTGAATCCTATTACCTAAGAGGAATGGCAAAGGAAAATGTTGGAGACGAAGATGGCGCTCTGACAGACTACAATATCATTCTCCATATGATTCCCGATCACGTGGAGGCACTTTTTGCCAGAGCTTTGTTATATTTTCATCAGGGTAAATTGGAGAATGCAGAAGATGATTTGAAAAGATTGTTAATCACTCCAATGAAGGAAACCAATGCAATCTTTTTTAGGATTGCAAATTTCGAATCAGGTGTAAGTAGTGTGATGACCATGGAGGGAAAGGAAGCTGAAATTCATAATTATTTGGGACTGGTTATGAACCGACTCTCAAAACCGGATTCAGCCATGGGCCATTACAATAAAGCCATTGCTCTAAATGGTACAGATGCTAATTATTACGTTAATAGGGGGTTGTTGAATGAGGAGCTGGGAAACCATGAGGAAGCGAGACTCGATTACCAATCTGCTCTGGCTATAGATCCGGGAAATGATTTGGCAACTTATAATTTAGTTAGGTTGAGTGATGATAGTCAATCCATTGATATTTACACTGATCTAATCAAAACGGATCCTGAATTTGGGCAACCTTATGCACAACGTGGTTTGGCCAAATATAACATCGGAGATTTTAGAGGAGCATTGAATGATTACAATAAAGCCATTGAGATCGATGGTGAAAATCATGAGAACTTTCTTAATAGAGGTTTAATTAGAGAGAAATTGCGAGACTTTGGTGGGGCATATAACGACTATAGTAAGTCGATAGAACTTAACTCACAATATGCGAAGGCCTATTTGAACCGAGGTAATGTATTGACTAAAGAGCGTCATTTTGATAGGGCCATTGAAGAATATGATCGGGCTATTGAGCTTGATCCATCAAGTGCAATTACCTATTATAATAGAGGAGTGGCTCGATATAGTAATAAGGAGAGAATGGGAGGTTGCAATGATGTTAAAATGGCTTTGAATTTGGGAATGCCCGCAGCCACCAAAGCGGTGAGTAAAATGTGCGTTGAGGACTAATTTATTCTCACCAGAGACACATTTTCAGCGGTTAAACCTGTGCATCCGGGCGCAGTGCTTGTCAAAGTACCTTGCATCGTACTTTGGGGGCCAATTGCCCCTGCAATTTGCAGATCCCAAACTCCGAGAAAATCATTCTGAGTCAGTTTGACTTGGGTGCCGCTGATACTGCTCTGAGCCCTTAAAATAGAGATTGATCCTGTCAGAGGATTACACTCAGGACCTGCAAATTGCGGTACACCTTGTGGTAAATTTAATGTGATGGTTCCTTCCAGAATATTTATGACCTGAACAATCACTATAATTATAGACGCAGGATTCAAAGTTCCCTGGTAAGAGCAAGAAGGATTCTCACAGTTGTTGGTGAAAGTTGCAGAACCTTCCCAAATCCCCTCCACATCGATATATTCAGGGAGACTAAAATCATCATTATCCCCTCCACAACCAATCAGTAATATTACCAGAACCAAGTGATATTTTGGCATAGATTGCTTGTTCTACTGGTTATTAAAGATACTCATTTGCTGATGAGTATACAATGTCGGAGTAGGGGCATATTTTTTAATCAGGTTCATTAAGTTTGTACTGAATTCACCCAGAAATGATCTACGAGTTTGATGGTTTAATACCGATTATTCATGAAACTGCCTTTATTCATCCACAAGCAGTAATAACCGGCAATGTCCAAATTGGCAAAGATGTTTACATAGGTCCTGGTGCGGCAATCCGGGGTGATTTTGGAAAAATTGTAATCCATGATGGATGCAATGTCCAGGAAAATTGTACCATTCACATGTTTCCTGGGGTAACGGTCACTTTAGAGAGGTCATCTCATATCGGACACGGTGCTATTATTCATGGGGCACAAATCGGTCAAAATTCATTGATTGGTATGAACGCAGTGATCATGGATAATGCTGAAATTGGCGAAGAGTGCATTATCGGAGCCCTATGTTTCATAAAAGCTGAATCTAAAATCCCCAAGAGGAGTATGGTTGTCGGCAATCCCGCCAAGGTGATCAAAGAAGTCAGTGATGAGATGATCCGTTGGAAATCCGAAGGAACAAAAATCTACCAGGAATTATCAGAAGCTTGTAGAATGACATTAAAAGAGTGTGAGCCACTACGGGAAGTGCCAGTAAATCGTAAACAACAGGAATCAAAATATAAGATCTGGAAAGAACAGCCATGAGCATACCCAAAATACAACATTACATTCAAGGAAATTGGTCGGAGGGAGACGGAGATGGCGAGGTGCTTCATAATGCTATTTCCGGTGAGCCGGTAGG
>JAJCYL010000297.1 GCA_029262955.1 Cytophagales bacterium
CTGAACACGCAGTTAATGAATTGAAAAAAGGTAATATTTAGTAATAATGGATAGAAGAGAACTCCTTAAGAAATCAGCGTTGGGTATTGGAATTACCTTGACACTGCCAGCTATTACTACCATATTAAATAGCTGTACACCTTCTGAAGCACCAATAAGCTGGGATCCAAGATCCTTGTCGGAGGATCAGATAAGAACAGTTGGAGGAATAGCTGACACCATTTTGCCAAAAACGAACACACCAGGTGCTATGGATCTCATGCTGGATCGATTTGTGGATATCATGATAGATGTTAGTTATGAAGAAAAGGAGAAAAGGGAGTTCACTGATCAATTAGAGAGCTTTATGGCTGATTGTCGATCCAAATACGGGGAGGATTTTCAGAACTGCTCCGATAGTCAAAAGAATGAGATCATCACAAGCCTGGAAAGCAGCTCAACCAAGACAACAAGTCAGGTCTGGGGTAAAGATATTCAAACCCCAATGTCTGTTACATTTTACAGGAAACTAAAGGGATTGATCCTGACTGGTTATTATACATCTGAGGATGTAGGGAAAAACATATTGAGCTATGATCCGATTCCAGGAAAGCAAATTGGCTGCATTCCACTATCAGAGGTTGGAAATAGCTGGACTGAGGGCTAGCTAGGTGTAAGTATTCAGTTTCGCATCATTTTCCTTTAAAATTCTGCGTAACACTTTACCCACATTACTTTTAGGTAATTCATCGAGGAACTCGATGTGCTTTGGACATTTATATGCCGTGAGGTTCTCTCTACAATAAGCTTGTAGCTCCTCTGCCGTTAGGCTATGATCTGATTTGACAACGAATATTTTAACTACTTCAGTTGATGTTGGATCGGGAACTCCAATTGCCCCAACCTCTAGTACTTTGTCGTGCAAGGCCACAACATTTTCAATTTCGTTCGGATATACGTTAAACCCTGAAACTAAAATCATTTCCTTCTTCCTGTCCACAATTTTAATATAGCCCTCATCATCCATGATGGCCATATCTCCGGTATGCAGCCAACCGTCAGTCATTATTTCTGCGCTTTCTTTAGGTCTATGCCAATAACCCTTCATGATCTGTTTTCCTTTTGCAACAATTTCTCCAATCTCTCCATTTGGGACAGGTTGATTATTTTCATCCCAGATTTCGATTTCTGTTTCAGGGATTGGAATACCGATAGAACCAACTCGATGATTCTTTCCGTCGAGGGGATTAATGGTTAATACCGGACTAGCCTCAGTAAGCCCATAACCTTCTATTAAAGGAGCGCCTGTCACCTCTTGCCATTTTTCGGAAACGTACTTTTGGACGGCCATTCCTCCACCAACAGCCAACTTCATTGCGGAGAAATCCACGGATTTGAAGTCATCTCTATTGAGCAGCGCATTGAAGAGTGTATTTACTCCGATGATATTGGCAAACTTGTGTTTTTTCAGCTCCTTGACAAAAGCTGGTAAATCCTTGGGATTGGTGATCAGTACATTGTTCAGCCCTAGCCTCACATAACCAAGGCTGTTAGTCAGAGCAAATATGTGGTACATTGGTAGAGGAGTAATGGTAACTTCTTTTTCCTTAATAATCGGGTTGATTAAGCATTCAACCTGCATGAGGTTAGAAATCAAATTGCCATGAGTTAACATCGCCCCTTTTGATACGCCAGTTGTTCCTCCTGTATATTGTAAGAATGCAAGATCCTCTTTCGTGATTACAGGCTCGTCAAAAGGTAAAGTCTCGCCATCGGTCATAACCTTCTTAAAAAGATGGTGACCTTTTAGGTCATAGGTGGGAATCATCTTTTTTATATACTTCACTGCAAAGTTTACCAACACCCCCTTTAGACCACCTAATAAATCACCTATCTCAGTGACGATTACCGTTTTAATTTCAGTATCTGCGATTACCTTTTCCAAATTACTGGCAAAATTTGCAAGGATGACAATAGCAAGAGCCCCTGAGTCTTTGAATTGATGCTTCATCTCTCGTGGCGTATAAAGAGGATTTGTATTCACTACCACCAGCCCGGCTCGGAGTGAACCAAAAAGAACAACCAGGTATTGAAGTAGGTTGGGCATCTGGATAGCTATGCGATCACCTTTTTTTAAACCAGCTTTAACAGTAAAAGCAGCAAAATCACGAGATAATCTATTTAGGTCATCGTAGGTCAACTGTTTTCCCAAATTCTCACAGGCAGGGTCGCTTCCAAATTTTTTAACCGCCTGATTCAAAACTTCTGACAGATTCGAATACTCATCAAAATTAATGGTCGGTGGTACTCCTCCAGGATATAGTTTGTGCCAGGGCTTCATTGTTGATTAATTGGTCAGGTACAATATAGTTGAGAATAGGAAAAAGTCTAAACAATTTGATTTATGTCTTTTTATTCGCTATCTGACTACTAATTGGAAATTTTGACGAGAACGTTGCTCAAGAAGGATTTCACGTTCACTAGACATCAGACGAATAGATTCTTCATCATAATTTTGAATGGTAATGAGAAGCAATTTGTCGTTGTAAAATATAGAAAAACTCCCGCCTAGATGGCGATTCAATTCTTCCAGTTTTATAGGATTGGTGTCAATACAAACTGAAAAAGACAATGCCGAATTTTGCATAAGATTAATGCGGATGTTCGACAGGGTAAAGGCGTGTAAAATTTGTGTCAGGTTCTTCTCATTTATAAAAGTGAAGTCATCAACTCTAAATGACAATAATGTCTGATTTTCTTTGAAGATTATGGAAGGATGAGGTTTATGGACATGAACATCATGAATGCAGGTTCCCTTCTCTGAAGGAGACAAGAACGGCCTCACATACAGTGGTATTCCTTTATTGGCTAATGGTTTTATGGTTTTGGGGTGAATCACCTTTGCACCATAGTAAGTCATCTCAGCAGCTTCTTCGTAAGAAATATCATCAAATTTTATGGTGTCTTGAAGTTTTTTAGGGTCAGCATTGAGGATGCCAGGCACATCTTTCCAGACTGTCAGGGATTTGGCTCCAAGTATAGAAGCCAAAATGGCCCCGGTAAAGTCAGACCCTTCACGGCCCAAAGTTGTGGTATTTCCTCTGGAATCAGCACCTATGAAACCTTGGGTTAGAATAGAGTTGCTCTTAAGATCTTCAGCTAGTTTACTCTTCGAATTAGCTGTGGTGATATCCCAATTGACTTGAGCGTCTCTAAATTGACTATCGGTTCGGATTATTGTCCTAATGTCAACAAAGGAAAAATTAGGAACAACCGTTTTGAGATAAGTATAGATAATTCTTGACGACAGCAGTTCACCAAATGAAATTATTTGATCATACGCTTCTGCCTGACTATCAAAATCCTCTTTCAAAACGCCTCTTAACTCATGGAATATGTCATCAATAGAGCTTTCTGATTGAAAATTCTCACCTAAATCACGGGCAATATTCGCATGATAATTCTCAAGTGAGTTGAGTTCGTCCGAATAATCATAATCATTATTTTTTGCTTCCAATATTCTTTCTAATTGATTGGTGGTTTTGTCCATTGCCGACACTACAACCACCAGCTTTTCATTGCAGTGAGCTTTAACTATCAAGCACATATTTCTTATGGCTTCAGCTGACTTGATAGAAGCGCCACCGAATTTGAATACTTTCATTGTTAGTTATAAGAAGGCCAAAATTAATTAGAATTCGCCAACTGAGTATCTGGATTTATTGTTGGAATAATAATTTATGCAATCGATTTAGATGGCCAGAATCATTATTTTTCTAACTTTGGCCATCCAAAAATTGATGAACTATGAATAAAAGCGAATTGGCTCTTCCGGTAGGCACAACTCTCGATAGATTTATTAAGAAAAAACAGGATGATTTCACCTATGCGACGGGTGAACTTTCCCAAATTCTACGAGACATTGCTTTAGCCTCTAAGATAACTAATAGGGAAATTAATAGAGCCGGACTTCTTGATATTGGTGGTGCACTTGGTGAGATGAATGTTCAGGGTGAGGAGCAACAAAAACTAGATGTTATCGCTAATATCCGTTTTATTCGAGCACTTACCAACGGGGGGGAAGTATGCGGAATTGTGTCTGAAGAAGACGAAGATATGATTGAAATTAACCGTCAGGGTAAGTATGTGGTAGCTATGGATCCATTGGATGGTAGTTCAAACATTGATGTTAATGTTTCGATCGGGACAATCTTCTCGGTTTATAGAAGAGTATCAGAAATTGGAGGTCCCGTGGAGATTGAGGATGTTCTACAGAAGGGATCTGAGCAGGTAGCAGCTGGCTACGTATTGTATGGTTCATCTACCATGCTGGTCTATACAACTGGAAATGGAGTTACAGGATTTACTTATGAACCCTCTCTCGGTGAGTTTTTCCTTTCTCATCCTAACATGAAAAGCCCTGAAGATGGCAAAATATATTCTATCAATGAAGGCTCATCATCAGAATTCGATCAATCGGTGAATGATTACATAGCTGAGTGTAAGTCTAAAAAATTATCGGCCAGGTATATTGGCTCTTTGGTGGGAGACTTTCATAGAAATCTATTAAAGGGTGGTATTTACATCTATCCAAGAACAGACAAGAGTCCTGATGGCAAGCTCCGGTTACTGTATGAGTGCAATGCGCTGGCATTCGTTTGTGAGCAGGCGGGTGGTTTGGCTACTGATGGAGAAGGAAGAATTCTTGACATTAAGCCGACCGCATTTCATCAAAGAAGTCCACTATTTATTGGGGCGAAGAAAATGGTTGAAAAGGCTTGCAGCTATAATAAAGCAACGGCTACCATCTAAGCAGTTTGAGCTAAAAGCCTGGGACTATATTTTGCTGCCAAGGTTGCAATGGCTTTAATATGTTCAGGAGTCGTACCGCAACATCCTCCTATAATATTAACCAATCCCTCATCCAAAAACTCTTTGATCTGGCTCGCCATTAATTCGGGGCTTTCATCGTATTCACCAAACTCATTGGGCAATCCTGCATTGGGGTGGGCGCTAACAAAACTCTCCGACTTATTAGAAAGTGTTTGTAAATAAGGCCGTAATTGTTTAGCACCTAATGCGCAATTAAGCCCAATACTCAAAATTGGTGCATGGCTCATGGAGATCAAGAAAGCTTCCGTTGTTTGACCTGATAGGGTACGGCCACTGGCGTCAGTGATGGTACCAGAGATCATTATTGGAACATCCACAGACATTTCATCCAGAAGTTCCTGAACAGCAAAAAGTGCAGCCTTGGCGTTTAGAGTGTCAAATATTGTTTCGATCAAAAGCACATCTGCGCCACCGTCCAGTAGTCCTTTTGCCTGTTCTTTATAGGCAGCCGCCAACTCATCGAAAGTGACGCCACGGTAACCCGGATTGTTGACATCGGGTGATATTGAAGCCGTTCGGTTTGTTGGGCCCATAGCCCCAGCGACAAATCGCGGTTTTGAGGGATCCAATGCGGTAAACTCATTTGCCACCTCTTTTGCAATCTTTGCGGATTGATAATTCAACTGATAGGCTTGATCTTCCAATTGATAGTCAGCCTGAGCAATTGTTGTACTGCTGAAAGTGTTGGTTTCAACAATATCCGCACCCGCTTCCAGGTACTTGCGGTGAATCTCTTTAATTATATGGGGTTGTGTGATAGAAAGTAAGTCATTATTTCCAGATAGACTTGTAGGGTGTTCTTTGAATTGCTCTCCTCTAAAGTCATTCTCTTCCAATTTGTATTGCTGAACCATCGTGCCCATCGCACCATCCAAAACCAATATTTTCTGCTCAATAGCTTCTCTAATATTCATGATATTTATTTAAAAATGCTAAAATAACCTGGCCTTCATCACTTCTTCAACCTGAACGTTATAAAACTCCTTATGGATGTCAAATGATTTCCCGTTTGTCTCAATTTTTTCATAGGAACCATTCTCTTTCATTTCATAGGTATTGACATTGTCCATGAGGTTATATTTTAGAATATTGATCAGTTGTTGTTGTAACAATTTCTCTTTGACTAAAAAAAGAGATTCCATTCTCCGATCAAAACTTCTTACCATAATATCCGCACTTCCGGAGTAAACCTTTGGATCGGCATTATTGTGGAAATAATATAGCCGTGAATGTTCGAGGAATTCACCAACTATTGAACGCACAGTAATATTCTCTGATAATCCTTTTCGACCTGGTCTCAAGCAACAGATACCTCTAACGATGAGTTTGATTGGCACACCCATTTTGGAAGCCTGATAAAGTTCTTCAATTACCAAATCATCCTGTAATGAATTTAATTTTAATACAATCCCACTTGGAAGTGCTTGTTTCGCATTCTCGGCCTCATTTTTTATAAGTTCAATCAAAGAGTTTCTCATTTCCCGCGGAGCGGTGATCAGATACTCGTACTGAGCCGGAAGCGAATGTCCGGTTATCACATTAAAGAACTCAGAAACATCATTCGCATAAACAGAATTGGTAGACATAAGACCGATATCCGTATATAGTTTGGAAGTGTCCTCATTATAGTTTCCACTACCCATGTGAACGAAGCGAGTCACTTTTTCCCCTTCCTTTCTAACAATCAAGAGTAACTTGGTATGCGTTTTGAGAGCCCCAACTCCGTAGATTACAAAGCAACCGGCTTTTTGAAGCCTTTGTGCCTCACGCATGTTATTCTCCTCGTCAAAGCGGGCTTTCACTTCAAAAAGAACAGAAACATGCTTCCCGTTTTCAGCGGCCATTAAGAGAGCCTCAATCACCCTCGAATTTCTGGCTAATCGATAAATTGTAATTTTAATGGAGAGGACATAGATGTCTTCGGCGGCCTTTTCAATGAGTTGAAGGAGAGGCTCAATAGTATTATAAGGGTGATGCAGAAGAATGTCTTTACTCTTCAATACCGTGAAAATATCTACTCCTAAGCTTTCTTTGAGACTTAGTGAAGGGACCGGCAAAAGGGCAGGAGCGAGGTATTCTTTTAGTTTTGGGTGTTTCACCAATTGCCATAACCCGGTAAAATCAAAAAGGCAATCATTTTTTACAATAAAGATATTGATGTCTTCCAACTCCCATCGAGTTGACAGATTCTTCAACATCCATTTGTCATGATTTTCTTCCAGCTCTATTTTCACCACCCGACCCGTTCGGCGTGTCTTGAGCTTATTTTTCATCTCCTCAAGAATGTTTGCTTCAATGTCTTCTGATTCCTCCAGGGTAAAATCTCCATTGCGGGTGATTCTGAAAAGGGTCGTTGATTTAACTTCAACATTTCTGAAAAGTCTTTGAATATTAGCTCTGATTATTTCTTCGATTGGAACTAACAATAGAGACTCCTCACCTTGTATTTCAAAAAACCTTGGAAGATTCTGTGGAATCTGGATGAAAGAGAGCTTCTTTTTGTCTCTCTTGTCTTCGGGATTTTTGCTTACCACACCAATGGTGAGGACATTATTGGTCAAAATAGGAAAGGTATGATATGGATCAAAAACCATGGGAGTGAGCATTGGAAAAATGGTCTTTTTAAAATATACCTTGACCACTTCCTGCTGATCCTCATTTAATTCTTCAATACTTGCAATCTTGAAGTAATATTTCTCAAATAGTGGTTTGAATTCATCAGTGTATACCTTGGCTTGCATTTTATAGAACTGCTGTGCTTCAGCTAGTAATTTGTTTTTAAAAGGTTCTGATCGTAACCCGGAATAATCAATTCGCTGTTTGCCGTAGTCAAGGTAATTGTAGAGACTGCCAACTCTGATCATAAAGAACTCATCCGCATTGGAGGAGGTAATGGCTAGAAATTTCATTCTTTCCGGCAACGAGCGATTGGTGTTTTTGGCTTGATCCAATACTCGATAATTGAATTGAAACCAACTCAAATCCCGGCTAATTAGTCGGGATTTTTCAATCTCAGAAGTGTGC
>JAJCYL010000298.1 GCA_029262955.1 Cytophagales bacterium
CGGAAGATCTCCTGTTCAATTAGGATCTAATGCGACCACAATTGGGCCGATCACCTGGATTATGAACCTGAATGGTATAATCACACCAACGTTGGTTAGTGGACTTGCATCAGGAAGCGATTTTCCATTGGGAACCACTACCCAGGTTTTCGAAGTAAGAGATGCTTCGGATAATTCTACAACATGTAGTTTCGATGTAATTGTCTCGGTGGCAAGTTTGGACGCACCACTCGCGTCGGCTGCTACTGATGTCACAAACAATAGCTTTACCGCCAATTGGATTAGTGTCGCTGGTGCTACTGAGTATCTGGTTGATATTTCGTCAGACAACTTCCTTACTTTCTTACCTAATAGCCAGAGTATATCACTTGCAGGTACATCATTAAATATAACTGGCTTAAGTCCGGGTGCTACTTATCAGTACAGGGTGACTGCGAAGAACGCAATGGGGATTTCAGTATATTCTAATACAGTGGTTCAGGGAACCTTTGCTGATCCTCCTGTTGCATCGGCTGCCTCTAATGTGGCAGATGTCAGTTTCGAAGCCAATTGGGAAGTGGCGACAGGTGTGATTTTGTATGAGCTGGATGTGTCATCGGATGGGTTTGCATCTTTTGTGGCTGGTTACAACAGAGCAATTGTAACAGGTGGCAATGTTCAGGTTACTGGATTGACTCCGGGCACAGATTATAGTTACAGGTTAAGGGCCCTAAATACATTGGGAGTATCATCAAATTCAAATGTGATTGAAGTTTCGACCCTTCCAGCTTCAACAAATGGCCTGGCAGCAAGTAATATTACCGAAAACTCATTCACCTTGAGTTGGGATGCTTTACCAGATGCAATAAGCTATCAGGTTGATGTCTCTCTGGATGACTTTGCCACTTTTGTCGGAGATTTCAATGACAAGCAAACAGCCAATACCACAATAGAGGTTACTGGCCTCATTTCAGATACTGAATATGAAGCCCGAATATCAGTGGCGTTTGCAAATGGCGATATCTCTGTTGAATCTCATCCAATTTGGGTAAGGACCCTACTAGGAAGTCCGATGGCCAACGCGGCGTCTGAAATATCAGATGTTTCTTTTAGAGCGAATTGGGACAAAGTAAGAACTGTAAATGACTATACGGTTGAAGTTTCATCAGATGGTTTTGTGACTTCTGAAAGCCTTTTGGTCACCGGAATTTCATCTACGGTCATTGGCTTATCTGGAAACACAGATTACAGCTACAGAGTGAAGTCTGAAAAAGATGGTAATCAATCTGCATTTTCGAATGTGATAGATGTACTGACCCTTCCTTCGATTCCCCAGGATCCTGAGATTAGTAATGTCGCCTTCAACTCGTTTGACTTCAGTTGGACAGGAGATGCTCTGGAATTCTTAGTGGATATTTCAGAAAACTCTGATTTCTCAACTTTTGTAACCGGATATGAAGGTGCAATTGCTACAGTTAACGGAGTACAGATTACAGGATTAAATGAGAACACCATTTATTACGCCAGGGTGAAGGCGCAGAATATAAGTGGTGAGTCAGATTATTCAGGAACGGTCGCTGCCTCAACAACTTCAGAGGCTGATTGTTACCCTGCATCAGTAGTTGAATTCGATCAAGGAAGAACAAAATATGGGTTCAGGGTCCACAGAAGACGTTCAAATCCTAATAAAGCACTGGGAGCTCCTCAGGAAAATAACAGCCTCAACTTTGTATCACTTGGGTATGGGGGGTCGATAACTTTCGAATTGGCGCAACCGCTGTTTGATGATGGCTCGTATGACCCTGATTTCATTGTAGTGGAAACTTCTTATGGTCTTGCCGGTGAAATGTGCATTGATGATCAGGAAAGGAATTATCCGGAATCCGCATTCATAGAAGTTTCGGAGGATAACAATACTTGGTTTAGTCTGCCGAATATCTATTGCCGAACTTCTTTTGTAGACATCTCGCCTGCAGTTGATAATGGATTACAAGCTGTTAATTATATCAGAATTACAGATGCTTCGAATAAATTGTGGTTCGGTTTCTTCTCTGATGGGTATGATATCGATGGATTAATTTTATGTCCAAGTGAAGTAAGTTCTGCCTTTGATCGCTTAGTCAATGCCAGAGAGAATACTAATAACACCGTAGTTGACTGGGATTTCTTCAACACAGCTCCAAATGAGGAGGGAGATCGTCCAGCACTGGCAATTTACCCTAATCCTATTGCTGAGAATGAGGATATAAGGATCGCCCTCTATTCACCTCAGACTGACGAAGAGGCAGTTGTTCAGGTATTTGATATTCAAGGTCTATTGGTACTGGAAGAGCGTGTTGATGTTCTTGAGGGAAATAATCAGTTCAATTTTCAACAGAATTTAGTACGAGGCATCTACATACTTCAGTACACTTCTGGATCTTTCAGCGAAACAATAAAGTTTTCTAAAGAATAAATGATTAATACTTCTTTGGTAAAGCCATCCTCTTATTTAGGATGGCTTTTTTTATTGAATTTTGAACCATTTAAGGTTACGTTCGACTTTAGTTTTGGAATTGACAAGTTTGGATAAACACAGCATTTACAAAATACCATTTTTAATAGCACTTTCGAATGGCATTTTATCGGTTTTTGGCCTTTCGGCAGGATTTGAACACTATTTTTTCCTGGCAGCGATACTGTCTGCTGTTATTGTGCTGGGTCGGAACCAGCATTCAAATTTATTTCAAACCTCCCTAATAATGGGTGTATTAATTGCTGCGGCTACCGGTATTCCACAAGCGCTTTTTATGGATACTTATTTTCAAAATAATCCTGATTATGTGGATTTAGGAAATTCGTTGCCGTTAAACCCACGTACTTATACCTTCGTGATGATTCCAGTGTTTGGAGCTGCCATTGGCCTTGTCATTACTGGTCTCACTTGGTTGTTAGTAAGAATTTTGAAGAGATGATTAAGATTTTAAACTTTTTATTAGTTATTGGTTTATCAGGAGCAAATACACTTTTCGGTCAACCTACTGCTCTTGAAATTATCAAGAAGGCTGATGAAAAAATGAGAGGCACCTCAAATCGCTCAGTAATGACCATGAAGATCGTGAGACCGGAGTGGTCGAGAGAGATTCAGATGAAGGGCTGGGCGATGGGGCAGGAATATAGCTTGATACTTATAAGCGCTCCAGCCCGTGACAAAGGAACGGCCACTTTAAAAAGAGATAAAGAGATTTGGAGCTGGCAGCCTTCCATCGATCGGGTGGTAAAGCTGCCCCCATCTATGATGATGCAATCATGGATGGGTTCAGATTTTACCAATGATGACCTGGTGAGAGAATCTTCTATCGTTAACGACTATACCCACGAACTTGTGGGAGATACTATCCTGGCCGACAGGTCTACTCATAAAATCCTGCTGATCCCCAAGGAAAACGCACCGGTGGTTTGGGGTAAGATACATGCCTATATCACAAAGGAAGAATATATTCAGCTCCTGATTAAGTATTTTGATGAAGATGGGTATTTAATCAATACCATGGTGATGTCGGATATCAAAGACATCGGAGGAAGAACAATTCCTACGATTTTAGAGATGATTCCCGCCGAAAATCCCGATCACAAGACAGTAATTACCTATCAGGATATTGCCTTCGACATACCGATGAAAGAGAGTTTCTTTAGTATTCAAAGCATGAAAAGAATTAGGTAATGTATCTCAAACTTGCCTGGCGGAATATCTGGAGAAATAAGCGACGGACCCTCATCACCCTCGCAGCTATCGCATTTGCGGTATTCTTTGCATGCGTAATGCAATCTATGCAGTTGGGGTCATATGAACGAATGGTGGATAATGTGGTGCGCTTCCATACTGGTTATGTTCAGGTTCACGATAGTGGCTATTGGGATGACCGCACACTCGATAAGAGTTTTATTTATGACCAGGAGGTCAAAGAAATGATTGAGTCAACCGCAGACATCCAGGTTGCAGTTCCTCGCCTGGAGTCTTTTGCCCTTGCTGCTTACAAGAATCAATCAAAGGGGGCATTAGTGATAGCAACTGATCCGGAAGCGGAGGACGGTCTTACACTGCTAAAGAGCAAACTGCTTTCAGGAGAATACCTGGAAATAGCGGATAAAGCTGTTTTGGTAGGAAGCGGACTGGCAGAATACCTTAAGATGACAATTGGAGACACTTTGATTTTAATCGGTCAGGGCTACCACGGAGTAAATGCTGCTGGTAAGTATCCGATTAAGGGCATTGTAAAATTCCCTGCACCTGACCTTAATAATCAATTGATTTATCTGCCACTCATTGAAGGTCAATGGCTTTATGGTGCGGAAAATCGGTTGACATCTTTAGCACTGGTTTTACCATCTGATGACGAGGTTGAATCCGTTATTAGTTCTACTAAAAGACTGTTGAGTAGCGATTTTGAGGTGATGGGATGGAGAGAAATGCTACCTGAATTAGTTCAGCAAATTGAGTTGGATTATGTGGGAGGCCTGATCATGTTAGCCATACTTTATTCAATCATCGGGTTTGGAATATTTGGAACTTTTCTAATGATGGCAAGGGAGAGAAGGCACGAATTTGGCATTATGATGGCCATTGGGATGAAGAGAATAAAACTGCAAACCATTCTTTTATTAGAAACTTTATTAATGGCCGGCGTTGCAGTGGTAGCAGGTATTTTGTTGAGTTTACCAATTGCTACTTACTTCCACTTTAATCCGATACCTCTTACCGGTGAATTTGCTGATGCCATAGAAAAATTCGGAGTTGAGCCTGTTATTCCCTTTTCATTGGATCCATCTTTATTCTTACAGCAGGCTAAAGTCATTTTTGGTTTGACATTGATATTAAGTATTTACCCCATTTGGTCTGTTTTCAAGTTAAAAATTGCAACTGCGATTAGAGATTGATATGATAGCACTAATAGCCTGGAGAAACGTCTGGAGAAACAGGACACGAAGCATCGCCGTAATCGGGGCGGTCGTTGTGGGTGTCTGGGGATTGATCTTTGCTTTCGGATTTATGACAGGTTTTATGGCCGACTTTGTCAGTAATGCCATCTTAAGGGATTACTCTCATTTACAAATTCATCATAAAGATTTCAAAAGAGATAATGAGATTCAATATTCAATTCCTGGAGCCATGGAATTGATATCTGACGTTAGTGAAAACCCGGAAGTAAGTGCCGTTAGTGGCCGAGTACTGGTCAATGGAATGATCAATTCCCCCAAGACAGCCAGTGGAGTAAGAGTTTACGGCATCGACCTTGAACAAGAGGCAGCGACTACCAATCTTGATTCACTAATTGTTGAAGGAGATTATTTCCAGAGTATTTCACGGAACCCCTTATTGATTCCGAAGTCTTTGGCCGAGAAGTTAAAGGTGAAATTGAGATCGAAAGTTGTGCTTACTTTTCAGAACCTCAATGGTGATATCACAGCTGGCGCATTTAGAATCACCGGTCTCTTCGAGAAAAATGCGGCAGGCGGTAGTGAGATGACGGTTTTTGTTAGAAAAG
The DNA here is from genome assembly GCA_029262955.1 of Cytophagales bacterium. Taxonomy (GTDB): domain Bacteria; phylum Bacteroidota; class Bacteroidia; order Cytophagales; family Cyclobacteriaceae; genus JAJCYL01. Next base: position 5,505 of record JAJCYL010000298.1, read on the forward strand.
GAGACTTGCAAAGTTTACTAGGACTGACAAATGATATACACGAGATTGCTATTTTATTAA
>JAJCYL010000299.1 GCA_029262955.1 Cytophagales bacterium
AAAAAATACTCGAAGGTTTTCAAAAAGTTAATGACACAGCAACTAGTATGGTTGCAAACCAATTGAATCTTTTTGATGGTCATAGCGGAGATCGTCTTATTTCAGTTTTTAAAGAATTGGCTAATGGTCGTTCTAGATAAACTAAGTGATAACCACTTGATGAACACCTTTAGGTGGATTAATGATCCACATTTGTCAAAAATGTTTCTTTTTAAAAGACAAGTCACATGGGAAGATCATATCAGATGGTACCAAAAATATCTTAAGGATGAATCGCAAGAAGTATATGCGATAAGTTATAACTCGGACCATGTTGGAAATATTGGTCTCAAGGAAATAGACGTGTTAGATCGTTCTGCTGAGACATGGATATATCTCGGACAAGATGTTCCTAAAAGGAAAGGTATTGGATATGGAGCCTATCTTGAGCTTTTCCGGCTTATTCGATCTGAGGGCTGTATCGATAAGCTATGTTGTCACATAGCGCTGTTTAATCAAGCTTCAATTTCGCTTTATAAGAAAGTTGGTTTCGAAAATGTTTCACAGATAGAGGAAACAAAGCATCATGTAGGAAATGGAGAAATAGTTAAGATGGAAATTATGTTATGATAATATCCGCTGTTATGCAACCTACTTATCTCCCGTGGTTGGGATATTTTCAACTAATTAATGATGTTGATTGCTTTATTTTTTTGGATGATGTCCAATTAAGTAAACAAAGTTGGCAGACACGAAATAGAATTAAAACCTCACAGGGAGAATTGGTCTTGTCAATCCCTATAGAAAAGTCGGAGTTGGGAAAAGGTCTTATTAATCAAATTCATGTTGCGGACAGACTAAACTGGAGGCAAAAACATTTGCGAACGCTGCACAATGCCTATGCAAAAGCCCCATATGTTGACGAAGTGATGACATTTTTGGAGTCTCAATATGCATACAACGAAGATGTGATCTCAAACTTCAATATTTCGTTAATTAAGAACATTTGTGAAAAGATTGGAATAAAGAAAAAGTTTATAATCAGCTCTGATCTTGGAGTTCCTGAAGGCGTCAAAGATTATAGAGTGGTTGAAATTTGTAAGCGTATAAATAGTGAGAAATATATTAGCCCAAGAGGGAGTATGAACTATATAAATAGAGAGAAAGAGGGGGGCGCTTTTACGGACGCGGGCGTAGAATTGATCTATCAAGAATACAATCATCCTGTTTATCCACAACTTCATGGGGAGTTCGTCTCAAATTTCGCCATTGTGGATCTTCTGTTTAATGTTGGATTTTCAAGTGCTTTAAAAGTCATAACGAACAATTGATGGAGAATAGCAAATATTTTGGATCGAAAACTTTTATTGTTGCGGAATTATCGGCTAATCACGTCAGTGATTTGTGAATAGCCCTTGAGACTGTCAGAGCGGCAAAAAAAGCAGGAGCGGATGCTGTAAAGCTGCAAACTTATACACCAGATACCATTACAATCGATTGTCTAAATGAGGATTTTAAAATAGACAAGGGTACTATTTGGGATGGACAATATTTGTATGATTTATACAAAGAAGCATATACACCATGGGAATGGCATGGTGAGTTATTTAAGGCTGCTCAGGCTGAAGATCTTGTATGTTTCTCCAGCCCTTTTGATAAGACAGCGGTGGACTTTTTGGAATCTTTGAACAATCCAATTTATAAAATTGCCTCACTGGAGATTACAGATATTCCCCTAATTCGATATGTTGCCTCAAAGAAAAAACCTGTGATAATCTCAACGGGTATTGCCAATGACGATGATATTCAGCTAGCCATTGACACGTGTAAGGCAGAAGGGAATGATGAGATAGTTTTATTAAAGTGCACCACCAGTTATCCTGCACCAATTGACAAAGCCAATTTGGCTATGATTGGCGATTTCAAAAGGAAATTTAGTGTTATGACTGGCCTTTCTGATCATACCTTGGGCATAACAGTGCCAATAGTTGCAGTAACTTTAGGGGCAAAAGTTGTTGAGAAGCACTTCATTCTGGATAAATCTGTAGGTGGCCCTGATGCCTCATTTTCCTTGGATCAAAACGAATTTGCAAGGATGGTCAGTGCAATTAGGGATGCTGAAGTTGCTATTGGTAAAATAGATTACCAGTTAGATGATGCTCAAAAAAAAAGCAGAGAATTTTCTAGATCACTTTACGTCGTAGAGAGTATGAAGAGAGGAGATATTGTTACATTCTCCAATATCAGGTCTATCCGTCCAGGTTACGGACTTCATCCCAAGCATTATAATGAGATCCTAGGAAAGAAGGTAAATAAAGACCTCTCAAGAGGTGACAGATTTAGCCTGGAATTCGTGAGCAAAGACTTAATTTCTAAGTCAAAGAGAAGTTAAACTTATCGATTGGTGATACTCGGGCTAAACTGAATGATTCTTTTGAGATATTGGATTATTATTTATCAACAACTTCGACTCTTCTTCGTTCGATCAGTGCTCATATCAAAGGAGGAAAGGGAGATTAGAGAAGAAGTTAGAAAGAGATCATTTGATTTTACAAAGCGAGGTACATCCTCTGGCACATTGCTTCTTCCACTAATGCCTGGTAGGGGACCCATGTTAACCATTCTTTCAACAGCTTCTAAATTATCTCAGGAACGTGGAGTTGAAGTCAAATTCTTCTATGTACATACTACAATTGATTCTGAGCTTCCTACTACGGGG
>JAJCYL010000300.1 GCA_029262955.1 Cytophagales bacterium
CCAATGTTAAATCCTACTTTTCCAAGGCTGGTGGGTCTATTGTCCCATCAGGATCACTGGAGTTCATGTTTGAAAGAAAAGCTGTCTTTGAAATAGCCCAATCAGATGCAATCGATATGGAACAATTGGAGTTAGACCTGATTGATGCCGGACTTGATGAAGTTGAAGCAGAAAATGATGCCATTTTCATTTACGGAGATTATACCAACTTCGGCACTCTGGCCACAGCACTGGAAGAAATGAAAATCGAGATATCACGCTCCTCATTGAAACGATTCCCCACCACTCCTATTCAACTCAGTGATGAACAAATGGAAGAAGTTGAGAAACTCCTGGATAAGATTGAAGACGACGAAGATGTTCAGGCGGTTTATACAAATATTGAGTAGGATTTAGCATACCCAGATTACTGTCATTTCGATCATCGGAATAAATTCCATAATTCACGGGCAAGGCAAGCTTGACCAGGGGGTCTCCCAGAGTTACCACATAGCCACGGAGATCCCTGCCTGCGCAGGGATGACGGGTTCCTCTGGATTTCTTCAGTCATCTCAATTCGTACGTTTGTAAGTGTTACAACGCTCCACTTCTGAGCCTTAAATTCGACCCCTCATAATCATTTGGCAGTTTAGTATTCCTTAGTGCCATATATTGCAATACACTCAAAATTTGCTCAAAATGAAAAGCTTCTTGGTATTACTACTAGCAATCCAATTATCGATGGCACTTGCATTTCCACAAACCCGAAAAGACCCTTCCTTTGAAGAGATCATATCCCTCAAAGGCCTGACTAATCCAAAAATCTCACCGGAAGGCAACCACATTCTCTATCAGGGTCATTCAACCGATTGGGAAGAAAATAGGTTCGACACCGAAATTTGGCTGTCAAGAAATGGAAAGACACCTTTTCAATTAACAAACAACCCTAAGAAAAGTAGCACAAACCCTCAATGGTCACCAGATGGCCGATGGATTGCTTTTGTTTCTGATAATGGGGATCAATCACAAATTCAGGTGATGAATTCGGAAGGTGGGGCGTCTTTTCAACTGACCGAAACCAAGAGTGGAGTTTCCGATTTTCGCTGGTCACCTGACGGCATGAAGATAGCATTTAGCCAACCACAGGACAAGTCAAAGGAAACAAAATCACGAGAAGAAAAGTACGGTGGATTTGCAGTAGAAGACCAGGAATATAGCTTGAACCAACTATGGACTTTAGACTTTGACCCTGATCTGTTGGGCCGGAATCTGTTACCACAGGAGAAAGAGGATTCGGTTTTCATGAAAAATATCGAGCCCAAAGTGCTGATGGATAGTGTCCCATTTTCTGTCGGTGACTTTGAATGGAGTCCTGATGGTAAAATGATTGCCTTTGCTCATCAACCTGATCCCATTTTGATCTCTTTCATGAAAAGCGATATCTCCATTTACAATATTGAAACCAAAACTTATAAATCGATTGTAAAAAATGCTGGCCCCGACGGATTTCTTGCATGGTCTCCTGATAGTAAATCAATTTTGTACGAAACCAGCCTGGCCGACACCGTTTCCAATTTTTACAAAAACACAAAGATATTTCGGGTAAACGTTGATAGTCAATCCAAAAAACAACTAGCTGCTGATTTTGATGAGGAGATTACTAGAGTTTCCTGGAATGAAAATGGGATTTTCGGAATTGCCTGGCAAAAAATAGTTAAACAACTACTTCGAATTGACCCTAATAACGGAAAAGTGGACATCCAGTCGCTCAACATACCGCGGATTTGGTCATATAGTTTCTCCAAGGATGCTTCCAAACTGGTGTTTTCGGGTTCTAACGACAACTCATTGCCCGAATTATATACAACCTCTTACCCAATGTCCATTTTGGAACAAGTGACAAATAACTCTGATCAAATCAATAGCTTAAAAGTGGCGCAAAGTGAAGTGATCTCCTGGCCAAGTGAGGATGGAACCATCATTGAAGGAGTTCTTCATAAACCGATGGATTATGATCCCAACAAAAAATACCCGCTGTTGGTAGTCATCCATGGAGGACCAACCGGCATTTCCACTCCGCAACCTGCTCCAGCTTACGTCTACCCTATCGTGCAGTGGCTCAACAAAGGAGCCCTTGTCTTAAGACCCAATTATCGTGGCTCAGCTGGATACGGGGAGGCGTTTCGTTCATTAAACGTAGAGAACCTAGGTGTAGGAGATATGTGGGATGTAATGTCTGGGGTCAAGTATTTGGAAGATCAAGGGATAATAGACGGTGATCAAGTTGGGTCCATGGGATGGAGTCAGGGTGGCTATATATCAGCATTTCTCACCACCAATACCGATAAATTCAAAGCTATTTCTGTTGGTGCTGGCATTTCCAACTGGATGACCTACTATGTCAATACGGATATTCATCCTTTCACTCGACAATACTTAAAGGCAACTCCATGGTCAAATAAGGAGATTTATGAAAAGACATCTCCCATGACGAACATCAATAACGCCAAAACACCCACCCTCATCCAACATGGTGAGCTTGATAAACGAGTACCTACTCCAAATGGCTATGAATTATTTCAAGGTTTGCAGGACGTGGGTGCAGAAACCAAGCTCATTATCTACAAAGGATTCGGGCATGGCATCACCAAACCCAAAGAGCGATTGGCCGCCATGTGGCATAACTGGCAATGGTTTGGCAAGTACATATGGGGCGAGGAGATTGAGATACCTGAATGAAAAAAACGTCATTCCCACGAAAGTGGGAATCTCCCCAAGTACCTTACTTCACTGAGATTCCTGCCTTCGCAGGATGACGAATTGGCGTTATCGGAATTTAGCAACTCTCGCCTGTACATAATACCTGAGCTTGTCGAAGGGCCGAAAACATTGACGCCTATGCTTCGACAAGCTCAGCATGACAAACCAAATGAAGCACGAAAAAGCAAATCAACTAATCAACCTATCAACTAATCAACCTATCAACTCATCAACCTATCAACTCTAAAAAAACCCATACCTCCACCCCTCACTGACCGCTTTCTTAGCTGGTTATGCCGCGGAGACCTATTGGAAGAGATAAACTCTATTCCGGACTGTGAAACTGATTAAGATGAGGAACCAATAATATAAATAGTTTGTCACCCTGAGCTTGTCGAAGGGCCGTCACTCTTGACGACTATGCTTCGACAAGCTCAGCATGACAACCAAATGAAAACGCAAGGTCCACATACCAGCCTCCTCGCCGGATTTTAAGCTAATCAACTACAACAAATCCATATTTAGCAAGAAGGTCCTTAGACTCACTACCAGATAGATAATCCATAAATGCATTTGATGACTTTTGGGTGTCCGATGATTTTAAGACCACCGCAAAGTAAGGAACCAACGAAATATCGGCTCCACTAACCGGGTACCAATGACCTATACCTTTTAATTGATCGGAATAGGCGGCAGAATTCGAGGAAAAGGCAGCATCCACCGCCTTAGTGAAGACATAATGATTAACCTGGCCGATGGCATTTCCAAAAACAAGTTTTGATTTCAAACCCGCCCAAAGATCCGCTCTGACCAGCCAAGCCTTAGCCGTAGTGCCAAATGGCGCTAAAGACGGATTGGCAATGGCTATTCTTCGAAAATCTCCCTCAATTATAAATTGAGAGATCTCCGTGGTTATTTCTTTTTCACTCCACAGGTATACCTGGCCGCTGAAAAGCACTTCCGGCTCACTCGTTGACAATCCTTCCACAAAAAGTCTGTCTGGAAAGTCCTTATTAGCGGAGATAAAGAGATCGTACGGAGCTCCATTAATGATTTGAGTAGTCAATGAGCCGGATGAACCCGAAATTAATTCGATATCAATATTATGTTTAGCCTCAAATTGCTCCTCAATCTCCTGAAAAGGAAGCAAAAGGCTGGAGGCAATGGCCACTCTCAACTTCTGCCCCTCACAAAGAACGGACATTAAAAACAACCCTAAAATTAAAGGTATCCTCATAATCACAAGGTGATATTATTATCAACTATCAACCCATCAACTTCTTCCAACCCATCAACCAGTTTCAAATCACAATGTTTACGATCTTTTTGGGTATAATAATCACTTTCTTAGGTGTTCTTCCTTCGGTCCATTTTTGAATTACCTCAGAAGCCAACACTTCTTTTTCTATGTCCCCAACGGCCATATCGAGGGCAAATGTCATCTTGGCCCTCATTTTACCATTGACGGAAACAGGGTACTCATGAGTATCCTCATGGATGTATTGCTCATCGTGTATAGGAAACGTCGCGTAACTAATGCTTTCTGTATGACCTAGCTTACACCAAATTTCTTCACAGATGTGAGGTGCATATGGGCTCACGATAAGAGTTAGTGGCTCAAGAATTTTTCGCTTGTTGGTTTTTAACGCCATTAGCTCATTGACACAGATCATAAAGGCGCTTACAGATGTGTTAAAGGATAAGTTCTCCACATCATACTCAGCTTTTTTGATGGTTTTGTGAAGCACCTTTAGCTCTTCGTTTGAAGGGGCCTCATCTGAGACATAAAAATTCTCATTCCCATCATGAAAGAGGTTCCAGAATCTTCTTAGGAATTTAAACACCCCATCAATGCCTTGGGTATTCCAGGGTTTAAATTGCTCCAATGGCCCAAGGAACATCTCATACATCCGCATACAGTCTGCACCGTATTTCTCTACAATGTCATCCGGGTTGACCACATTGTACTTGGACTTGGACATCTTCTCAACCTCCCAGCCACAAATGTATTTACCATCCTCAAGGATGAATTCTGCATCTTTGGCGTCTCCTCGGGTTTGTTTGAAGGCTTCTATGTCCAAAATGTCATTATGCACCATACTGATATCAACATTATGCACAGTGACATCATAATCTTTCCTCATGCCATAAGAAACATACTTATTCTCACCCTTGATGCGATAAATAAAATTTGATCTCCCCTGGATCATTCCCTGGTTGACCAACTTCTGAAACGGTTCATTGGTACTCACATAGCCCAAATCAAATAATACTTTATGCCAAAATCGGGCGTACAGCAGGTGCAAAACTGCATGTTCTGCTCCTCCAACATAGAGGTCAACATTCATCCAGTACTTCTCCTTCTCCTTATCAACTACTTGATTCTCGTTCGTTGGATCAATGTATCTCAAGTAATACCAACAGCTTCCTGCCCATTGAGGCATAGTATTAGTTTCTCGCTTCGCTGCTTTTCCACATTTCGGGCAAGTGGTATTTACCCAATTCTCGACCTTAGCCAAGGGAGAATCACCTTCTTCCGTGGGAGAATAAGACTCAACCTCTGGAAGAGTAACTGGTAATTGATCCTCTGGAACTGGTACTACCCCACAAGCATCACAGTGAATGATCGGTATCGGTTCTCCCCAATAACGTTGGCGGGTGAAGATCCAATCACGCAATTTGTAATTGATTGCTCCTTTACCTACGCCCTCGTCTTCAAAACGCTTGATGATGACCTTGGTAAACTCCCGACTGTCCATTCCATTGTACTCACCCGAATTTAGCATCAAACCATGGCCAGGATAGGCCTCTTGCTGATCAGTCATTTCCTTACCATCGGGAGTTACCACCTGTATGATTTGTAAGTCAAACTTCTTCGCAAATTCAAAGTCACGCTCATCACCGCCAGGCACAGCCATAATAGCTCCTGTTCCATAGGAGATTAATACATAGTCAGATATCCATATAGGAATCTCCGCACCATTCACCGGATTAATGGCATAAGCCCCTGTGAAAACGCCTGTTTTTGTCTTGTCTAGTTCGGCTCGCTCAAGATCACTCTTTTTGCTGGCTTCAAGTATGTAATTATCAACGGCAGCTCTTTGCTCTTCAGTGGTGATTTTTTCCACCAAAGAATGTTCAGGAGCTAAAACCATATAAGTAGCACCATAAATGGTATCAGGCCTTGTCGTATAAACCGTTACGTTCTCTCCTGTTGACTTCTCTTTAAAACTAAGCTCAGCACCGTGAGATTTACCAATCCAATTGATCTGTGAAAGTTTAATTGATTCTGGCCAATCCAACCCATCCAAATCACCTAACAAACGGTCAGCATACTCGGTAATTTTGAGAATCCATTGGCGCATTTTACGCCTGATGACCGGGTTGCCACACCTGTCGCACATTCCATTCTTCACCTCCTCATTAGCAAGTACTGTTCGGTCATTTGGACACCAATTGATCATGGCATCCGCCTCATAGGCCAGCCCCTGTTCAAATAGCTTTAAAAATATCCATTGTGACCATTTGAAATAGCTGGGGTCACTCGTTCTGACTTCCTTATCCCAGTCATAAGAGAAGCCAAGGACTTCCATCTGCTCCTTAAATCGCTTAATGTTGTTCTCTGTAGTATCCGCTGGGTGCTGCCCAGTTTTGATGGCATAGAGTTCTGCCGGCAAACCAAAGGAATCGAATCCCATTGGGTGTAGGACATTGAAACCCTTTAATCGCTTGTATCTCGATACAATATCAGTAGCTATATATCCTAATGGATGCCCAACATGCAATCCGGCCCCTGAAGGGTATGGAAACATATCAAGTGCATAATACTTAGGTTTATCAAAATTTTCAGAAGTCTTGAAAGTTTTATTGTCTTCCCAGAATTTCTGCCATTTTAGATCTATTTCCCTAAAAGGATAGTCAGCCATTATTTCAAATTTTCGAAGGCGCAAAAATAGGGATAAGGAATAAGAAGGACTATTAAGATCAAGTTATGAATCATAAATAATCATAAATCACTACGAGCAGTATTAAGACCTAATTGAGAAATGTAATTCAGAAGGAGGTCAAATGGGACAACTAAAGAATCTGATTGGCAAGCTATCTCAATAGTCGAAAACAGACTCCTGCCTTGCAGGCAGGCTTCGCTCCGTTTCACTCCACTCTACCGATGACGTATTTTTCAAACCGACTGATTTACAGAGAGTTGATACCCCATGTCTTTGGCAGTTTTCATTAACCATCTTTCACGTTGCATATTAACACGGGCTTCATAGTCTTTTATTCCTTTCT
>JAJCYL010000301.1 GCA_029262955.1 Cytophagales bacterium
CCATCCGGCAGATTTGGTATATTGTCGCCATCCAGCCTCCCCATTCAGAGACATTGAGTACAGGTTCATGGTGCCATCATTATCTGACAGGAAGAAAAGCGCACCTTCTCCCATCATTGGATTTTTAGTTGTTCCTGGATAAAAAGCTGTAAGTGGTTTTGCCTCTTGCCTTGAGTCAAACATCCATATATTCTGGGCCATACCACCTTCATATCGCTTTGTCGAACTTCCCTGGAAAGGAAACCTGACAAAATATAAATTTGACATGTCAGCGGAATAAGCACCATCACTGGCTTGTGCAAGTGGCACAATAGTACTTTCTAATGACTGAGGGTCTACCAATACCAATTGGGTATTTGGCAAGGTGCTAAAGTGCCTTGTACTATATAAAATTCTATTATCCGGGGTCCACCCAATGACAATGGCACTCTCTCCTTCATAAGTTATTCGCTGAGGCAAACCACCTTTAATTGGGATTAGATAAACTTCCTGGGGGCCATCATATTGAGCCGAATAGGCTACCCATTGTCCATCAGGAGAAATGTCAGCATGAGATTCCATTGCCAGATGTGAAGTCAATCTCTGAGTTTCCTGTCTCGATAGATCAAATTTCCACAAATCACCTTCTGATGTAAATACAACAGTTTCGTTATGAATGGTAGGGAACCGATAGTAGCCTTTTTGACCATGTACAATTAGGGAGGCGGCTACAAACAGGAAACAAAGTAATAATCTGGACATCGCTTTGTGGATAAACTGTGAATTTAATGAATATCAATTTTGTCACTGGTATTCGACCTGTTTACTATTCATTTAATCGAACAATAGTGCCGACTGATCTAAATAAGCCTAAGAGCTGGTCACCTTATTAATACTATTCGTATAAATAATTGAATTTAACAAAGGCGTTGAGCCTCGTATCTTACCTTGGGAAAAACAAGCTTGAACTAAAATTGGGATTAACAAAGTCAAAACTATAATGACTGGGTTCATAAATGACTGCCTCTCCCTGACTGGAGGGGTGGTCTTTTTTTAATTGCTGGTTAAACAGCTAATCAAATGATCTTCAGATATTTTTTTACCAGAGAAAACCAGTACAACAGTTTTACCAGCAAAGAATTCATTCTTTTCAATTAAAGCAGCTAAAGTCATGGCAGCAGCTCCTTCGACAATCATTTGATGATCTTTTACAATCAGTTTTATTGCATCTCGTATTTGAGCCTCAGAGATTAAAATTGTCTCATCCAAGAGCTCCTGGCACATCGCAAATGTAATCGAGTCATGCTCTACTCCACCAGCGGTTGCATCTGACAAGGTATCGTTACTTTCCAATTCCAGAATCTTACCGGCCTTCAAAGATTCTGACATTACAGCCGAGTTTATTGGCTGACACCCAATTACCTTCAGCTCTCCAAGTGATTTGAAGTATGCCCCCAGCCCCGAAATTAAACCTCCGCCTCCAACTGGTGCAATAACCGCATCTGGCAGCGAGTTTAGTTGCTCGACAATTTCACATCCAATCGTTCCTTGACCGCATACGATTTGCTCATCGTTGTATGGGTGTACTAAGGTGTGGTTATGATCGACAGCAAAACGCCTGGCGTGTGACTCAGTCAACACACAGTCATTACCGTAAAAATCGAGATCAACTTTATAATATTTTAATGCATCCAACTTTGCTTTTGAAACATTCTCAGGAAGAAACAGCAGCCCTTTATATCCAAATTTATGTACAGCATGAGCAAATGCGGCACCATGGTTGCCTGTGGAACATGCGACCAACCCAGCTATTACCTCGTCTTTAGACAGACGCAAAATTTTGTTCATGACCCCTCGAAGTTTGAAGGAACCTGATAACTGGTAATTCTCGAGTTTTAAGTAAACTTTGGCACCAGTAAGCTTGCTAAACGAGGGTGAGTACTCCAATGGAGTTTCCCTTATCTCCTTCTTGATCAGCTGATGAGCTTCTTCAATTCTATCCTTCCACATGAAAGTCGAAGTTACCATTCAGACATGATATTTAACCAGTGAACTCCGTACCTTTTTTGACAATGCCAATTTTATTGTGGAAAGGGTCATTAAAATAGAAGATCTTTTCACCCCAGGGAGCATCCATTATCTCAGAAATATACTCACAGCCCGCGGAATTTACTTTATCATGAAGACTCTCAATATCTTCAACTGACAAATAGATATGATCAGGATTAGGGCCTAATTCGTTATCATCCCCATCCGATTTAGGGTCTAAACAGGCGAGAATAACTCCTCCCATATTAAAATAATGCCTTCCGGGGCTTACTCTTTTCCCCGGTACACCAAAGATTGATGAATAAAATTTGGCGGCTCTTTCTATATCTGTAACGGGTAGAATTACCCTAAATAATTTTAACTCAAATGACATGCTAATACTGTTTTTAAAATGTTTTGAGAGTTGCTCTCAATATGTATCAATGATTTACTAAAACAGATTCCAATTCTTCTACTTCCATCAAACTTTTATGGTTAATACTTGTCATCCTAACCTGTTTGATTTCATTAATCATTGATGGGTTATGGTTTGTAGATATGCGTATATAGTTTTCAGTGAATCCGTGCATCATACCATCTTGAACATCATTTTCGAACAAGACATTCCCTGTTTTATTAATATTATTCTCGTAAAAACTTCTCTTCTTCTTCTCTGACAAGTTCCTTAACATTCTGGATCTTCTACTTCTATCAGCTGAAGATACTACCTCACCCATTTCAACCGCCTTTGTATTCGGTCGTTCAGAATACGTAAAAACGTGTAGATACGAAACATCTATTTCTGTAAGGAATTCATACGTTTTCAAGAACTCCCTCTCCGATTCTCCAGGAAAACCAACGATTACATCAGCCCCAATGCATGCATTGGGCATCAAGCTTTTGATGGCACTAACTCTATGCCTGTAAAGATCGGTCCTATATCTACGATTCATTAATCTCAAAATCTTATCACTTCCAGACTGTAAAGGCAAGTGAAAATGTGGTACGAATTTCTTTGATCTGGCAACAAATTCAATTATTTCTTGTGAAAGGAGATTCGGTTCTATAGACGAAATCCTAAATCGTTCAATGCCCTCAACGCTATCAAGAATTTTAATCAAATCAATTAACCTCTCCTGCCTCGTACCATTCTCTATGCCAAAGTCACCGATATTAACTCCGGTTAAGACAACTTCTTTTACCTCCGTTTTGGCAATCTCTTCTGCAATGGATACAAGTTTCTCCACGCTATCACTTCTGCTTTTTCCTCGTGCCAGAGGTATCGTACAAAAAGCGCAACCATAATTGCAACCATCTTGAACTTTGAGAAAGGTTCGGGTCCGGTCATTCATTGAGTATGAATGGTTAAAAGTGTTGGCATGGTCTATTTCCGATGCAAAGACCTGGGTGCAACTAGTCTTTTCGAAATTATCCAGGTAATCAAGCAGTCGGAATTTTTCAGCAGCACCCAAAACAGCATCAACACCCTCTATTTCAGCAATTTCAGTTGGTTTTAATTGCGCATAGCAGCCAATGATCACCACATAAGAATTGGGAGAAATCGCTTTCGCTTCATTAACAATTTTTCGACACTTCCTGTCCGCATTTTCAGTTACTGAGCAAGTATTAATAACAAAGATATCCGGAGATTCTGTGAAACTCACTTTCTGATAGCCTCTAGCTTCAAACAATCTTGAAATTGTGGAGGTTTCAGAAAAATTTAGCTTACACCCCAGTGTGTAAAATGCGACCCGCTTCATAAATCGGGTGCAAAGGTAGATATTAATTAAGGAAACAAACCTAACAAATTCAGATATTTATTTGTACCTTAAATTACATTGAAAAATACTTACCCGTATGATTATCAGATACTTACACCTATTGTTAATCTCAATCTTAATTACTTCCGGGTGCAATGGAGACAATACTGAAGATGATATAAACAGGGAAGACCAAAACAAAGAAGTTAACATCGACCAATTTGCTGACGTTACTGCAATAGTTGCCACGGGTAACACCGGGAGCTATACATTCAGCGTTACAATTTCCAGTCCAGATACTGGATGTCAACAATATGCCGATTATTGGGAAGTCGTATCACTTGAGGGTGAATTGCTCTACCGGCGTATACTACTTCATAGCCATGTCAGTGAACAGCCATTTAGGAGGTCCGGAGGACCAATTGAAATAACCGAAAATCAAGTTGTTTGGATTAGGGCCCATATGAATAATAGTGGATATGGGGGTGTTGCAATGAAAGGCAGCGTAGAATCTGGCTTTAACCGAGAAGCTCCTCCTTCAGGATTTGCTGACAATTTGGCTTTTGAGGAGCCTCTTCCTGACGATTGCCAATTTTGATTATTTACAATAACAGCTCAACAGCCGATCATTTCCCTATATAGTATAGAAAAAGCTCTTAAGTGATCTTTTTCATCATTTCGCAACCCAAACTTTGGTTATTTTTGCCGGCTTATGGGCAAGAGAAAGATATTGGCTGCATTCCTTATAGTGTTTTCTGTACTACTAAGTTCTTTTACATTCTATTTTTATCAGGTTTTTAATACGCCTAACATACTAGTTGACAAAGAAGACGCTTTGATTGCCATCCCAACAGGCTCTTCATTTAAAGAAGTTCAGGCACTTCTATATGATGGAGGTTACGTCAGAGACCCGGTCTCCTTTGGATTTTTAGCCAGACTCAAAAGCTATAATAAGTTGGTAAAGCCAGGGCTTTATTCACTAAAGGCAGACATGTCAAACAGTGCGGCGATTAACTTACTCCGTTCGGGAGAGCAGTCACCAACGAACATCACTTTTAATAATGTCAGGTTACTCTCTGATCTGCCTGAAAAAATTACTCAAAATCTGGAAATGACAGCTGAGGCGTTTGCTCTTGCACTGAACAATCAAAGTGCCATGAAGGCTTTCGGTTTCGACACCGCTAATTATGTCAGTATGTTCATCCCCAATACTTACCAGGTCTATTGGACCATAAAACCAAAGGAATTATTACAACGGATGAATGCAGAATATTCCCGTTTTTGGAATGACGAACGAAAAGCAAAAGCTGACAGCCTTGGATTAACAATTTACGAAGTTTCAACCCTGGCTAGTATTGTCCAAAGTGAAACAGCCAAAATTGAAGAGGCAAAGAGAATTTCAGGGCTTTATATCAACCGGCTGAATAGAGGAATACCACTTCAGGCAGATCCAACGCTCATTTTTGCCGCAAAGGATTTTACCATTAAAAGAGTCCTAAATAAACATAGGGAAATTGATAGCCCATATAATACTTATCAAAACTCGGGATTGCCCCCGGGTCCAATCAGAATGCCTGATGGACATTACATCGACGCGGTTCTTAATTTTGAAGCGCACAAATTTCTTTATATGTGTGCAAAAGCCGATTTTTCAGGCTATCATGAGTTCGCTACCAACCTGACTGCGCATATGAGGAATGCCCGAAAATACCAACAAGCCCTGAATCAAGCCAGAATTTACCGCTAATGTATCATGCTGAAATACAACTGAGGGTAAGATACGCTGAGACCGATCAGATGGGTTATGTCTATTACGGAAATTATGCCCTGTACTATGAAGTGGCCAGGGTAGAAAGTCTTCGAAAGTTAGGTTTTTCCTACAAAGAGCTTGAGGCTATGGGTATTATGCTCCCAGTATTGGAAAACAAGTCCAAATTCCATCGTCCCGGCAAGTATGATGAATTACTGACTATTAAAGTCACCATCCCCGAAAAGCCGGCCCTAAAGATGAAATTCGTCTATGAAGTGTTTAACGAAACCAATGAATTGATCAACACCGGTGAAACAGTTCTGGTTTTTATTAAAAAAGAAACCATGAAACCTTGTCGCATGCCTAAAGTGATGGATGATTTATTATCAACATACTTCCACTAACATTTTCTCATTGTTTTCTATTCAAAATTCTGCAAATTGTGCTGTTAAAATTCATAGCTCATGGCTGGATACAGTGGAACTCCATTATTTAAAAAATTAGGTATCAAGCAAGGTTTCAAAATTAAAATAGTTAACGCGCCTGATAACTATTTTAATGAATTGGTTCTATTACCCAATGACGTTGAGGTTGTTACCGGCAATTCAGACCTTGACTTTGTTCACCTATTTACCAACAAGTTTGAGGAATTAGAAAATGCCCTGGTTCATTACAAACAAGAAATTGTCAGTAATGGAATGATTTGGGTTTCCTGGTACAAGAAGGCATCGAAATTGCCAACGGAAATAACAGAGGATATTGTAAGAGATACTGCATTATCGTTAGGAATGGTTGATGTGAAAGTTTGTGCAGTTGATGAGAATTGGTCGGCACTTAAAGTGGTCATTAGAGTAGAGAATCGTAAAAAATGAGTAAGAAAAAAATCGTTGTACTTACTGGAGCAGGAGTAAGTGCTGAAAGTGGGATACGAACTTTTCGGGATGCTGGGGGCTTGTGGGAAGGCCATGACGTGATGGATGTAGCCTCTCCAGGAGGTTGGGAAAGAGACATGGAGCTTGTCTTAGATTTCTATAACCAGCGAAGAAAACAAGCACTTACTGCCAAACCAAATGCAGGACATTTGGCTCTCGCAGATCTCGAAAAGGATTTTGACGTGGTAGTTGTCACGCAAAACGTGGATAGCCTACATGAAGAAGCTGGATCCTCAAATGTCATCCACCTTCATGGGGAATTGTTCAAGAGTAGAAGCACCTTCGATGAAAATCTGGTGTATGATATAGATGGGTGGGAATTGAATGTAGGGGATTTCTGCGAAAAAGGACATCAATTAAGGCCCCATATCGTCTGGTTTGGTGAAATGGTTCCCATGATGGAGGTAGCAGCAAAGGAAGCTTCGGGGGCCGACATCTTTTTGGTTGTTGGTACTTCCTTAATAGTATATCCTGCCGCGGGACTGATAGATTATATCGGTAACGATATTCCTAAGTATATAATTGATCCAAATATGCCAGAGATATTTCCTCGCCCCAATCTGCATCTTTTCGAGGAAAATGGAACCAGCGGAGTTGCCAAAGTAGCTGAGAAATTAAAGGAAGAATACTTGTAACGTCCTAATCAAGTTTCCTCACACGCCCTTTAATGTCCCCATCGACATTTCGCACCGTTAGGTCACCAGAGCCAGCACTAATCACATGCACATCCTCGGAAACATCATTAATGTAAATTCCTCCTGATGTATCAGAAACCGCTATTGATCCAACTACCTTGGTAACAGATATGCCTCCCGACGTGTCTTGGATATCGATTGTACCTTTTATGTCACTAATTCTAATTCCACCTGAATTATCATTCACTTCTAGATCTCCAACAAGATTATCAATGAACAGGCCGCCGGAGGTGTCTACAATTTTTGTTTTTCCAGTCACGTTATCAATTGAAAGCTCTCCGGAATAATCGGTAATATCAATCGTGAATCTTCCATTTGAGCCATTATTAACATCACTGATGGCAATTCCCCCGGAATGATCTACTAACCTAAGATCTCCATTTACTCCTTCGATTCGAATGCCCCCAGAGGAGTCCTCTATTGAAAGGTTATTGCTAATATTTTTAATATCTAATGCGCCCGACCGGTCATTCAGTTCAACATCCAGGTCACGTGGAATATAGATCACAATATTAACTTTTCTGGAGGGAGCTTTAAAGAATCCCCTGGGCTCTCTCCCGTCGTCTTCATCAAAGCCAAATAAACTGACGAGGAATATCTCATCACCTACTTTTGTCAGAGATAAATTCAAGTGCTCATCAACTGATTCATATGCGGATGACTTGTTTTTTGCAGCAACTATTATCTCTGCCTCAACTCTCATTTTGTTGTTAGAAGACTGCCTTAAGCGAACCTCACCGGCACCCGTTTCCATATTGATCCACTTAGTGCCTACAGTGCTTATAGATAAGTTGACATCTCCCGAAAATGCTTTATAAACCAAGCTCTTGTCTTCGGTTCTTTGTAAATCCAATTCTTCAATTATCACCTGATTTTGGGCCAATGCCGAAAAAGTTAATGAAAGGGTTAACAAGGTTGTTAATTTGAATTTCATAGTCAGTTCTTTTTGAGCTTGACTATTAGA
>JAJCYL010000302.1 GCA_029262955.1 Cytophagales bacterium
TTGGCAGCTTCCTGGTTTAATCGTCGTCCACTGTTGGCGTCATCTGAATTTATTGCTGTCACTACACCTTCCTTGTGCATGATGGCTGCATTGTATGGGATGGCATAGCGAACTTCCCACTTATAATTCCACCAATCAGAAAAGGTTGATGCGCCAACCCCATGAGCCTTCATCTTATCTGCTACTTTGTACCCCTCCAGGATATGTGTAAAGGTGTTGATGTTGAAATTAAACCTTTCAGCGACCTTCATGAGCATATTAATCTCTGATTGAACGTAGGAATGACAGGTAATAAATCGCTCCTTATTGATGATCTCCAACATTGTTTCGTCAACGAGATCCCTTCTGGGTTTAGGTGCATTTGCTTTAACCTTACTCGAAAGCTTATTGTACGCTTCCCATTCCTTGCCATATTCAACTGCATTGGTAAACCCATCAACAAATACCTGCTCAACACCCATACGCGTTTGAGGGAATCTAACAGAACTTGGATTTCTTGATCTCTTCACATTTTCACCTAAAGCAAACTTGATATATTCGTCGGCACCATTAATTTTTAATTTTTCTGGAGCTACACCCCATCGGAGTTTTATCAGTGCGGACTGGCCACCTACCGGATTGGCAGATCCATGAAGCACCTGAGCCGCTGTTACACCACCCGCCAGTGATCTGTACAGGTTGATGTCCTCAGAGTTTAGCTGATCCGTAATTCTGACCATTGAAGAGTTGGATGCCCGGTCGTTGCCTCCGCCTCCGATATGGGTATGTTCATCAATAATTCCACTGGTCAAATGTTTACCTGTCCCATCAACAATCGTAGCTGCCGGGTCACTTAGATTTTTTCCAACCCGAGCAATTTTTCCGTTTTTTATTAATACATCTGTACTTTCTAAAATTCCTTCTACTTCATTTGTCCAAACAGTAGCATTTTTGATGATAATGGTCTCCTGTATGGGTAACTCCTTGTTTCCAAAGGCTATAAATGGGAAAATAACATCACCTAAATCCTGATTGTCATTGGTATCTTTTTCATCCCTTTCTTTTTTTGTTAAATCACCCGTTTTATTAGCAATCCAGTCCGTCCACGATCCATCAGCCATTTGACCAGTGCCTTTCCAGCCACTGTCGGTCGACCAACCTGATAGTCTTATGTTTTCTTCGGAGCCTTTCTCTGTTGGAAAACTTAAAGAAATGAGGTCTTTTCCTAATTCACCCTTTGCAGGGATAGAGGTAGTGTCATTAACAATGATTTTGGCCCGCTGCGATCCAGGAGTGCCAGTTACGTGCATTTCATAAGTCGTACCATTGATTATAAGGTCATAAGATCCGCTTTTATCATCAAAATCAAGAGATTCGTATTTGTATGGTCGACCCTGAACCCAATTTTCATGGATGACTGTCTTTTCATCGAATAGAGCTGCAGATGC
Source organism: Cytophagales bacterium (assembly GCA_029262955.1). GTDB lineage: Bacteria > Bacteroidota > Bacteroidia > Cytophagales > Cyclobacteriaceae > JAJCYL01. The sequence continues at coordinate 1,428 of JAJCYL010000302.1, forward strand.
GATAATGAAATTAGCAAGCATTCCGGGCTTCAAAGTGCCAATTTGATGATCCATTCTTACCAGTTTGGCCGGTGTTACTGTTAATGCTTTGAGAGCTGCTGTTTCAGATAATCCGTTGTCAATGGCTGCTCTGAGGTTATCGAGGAATTGCGAGTTCTTATTTAATCCGTCAGCGGTGATCGCGAAATTAATGCCGGCAGCTTCTAGTCGGCCTAAGTTTGTAGGAGCCAGTTCCCAATGTTTGAGATCAGTCAATGAAACTCTTTGTGCTTCAGTTGGATCGTCTACATCATAAGCATCGGGAAAAGCGACTGGTACGATAAGTGTAGCCCCGGTTGCCTTTACCTCATTAATACGCATGTAGGAATCGCCATTACCCTTAATTATATATTGAATGCCAAACTCATCACCGACTTTATCCGCTCTCAGCACATTAATCCAACCACCGGCATCAAAAAATTGAGGAAGATTACGAGAAGCAATCCATGCTTCTAAAGATTGATCCTTAAACGGTCTGGGATTAAATTGTGAATACCATGCCGCATCCAGATGTGTTTGACGTAATAATGAGATGAAACCCATCATTGACGCTGGGTAGAATTGTTGAGAACTACCCTTATTGAATGAGTAATGTGCGGCAGCATTTTCGGAGAGCATATCTTCATTGGCGTTGTCACCTAAGGTTACAAAAGCTGAGTTGCCTCGTGCAATGCCGTCAGCTCTGAATGTAAGTACACTACCAAACCCTGATTTTCTAAGCTCGTCAGCAGATTTGCTATTGGAAGAATATTCTGACCCTGCCTTATAATGTGATTTTATTGCTTCGTTGGCATTATAGGAGCCTTCTGTCTTGGTAAGCATTTGTTCGGCTCCGCCAAATCCTCTGCCTCCTGGTTTTTCAGGTGTTGGAAGACCATAGTTGGTATGAAGATCAATTAATGAAGGATAGATATATTTCCCCTTAAGATCTGTAGTGTAGTAACCGGAAGGTACTGATAGGTTTGCTCCGACCTGAAGAACCTTTCCATCTTTAATAATTAGTGTGGCATTGTCAATTTTAGTTTGATAGTCCACCATGACAGTGGCATTGGTGAAAGCATAGGATCGAGATCTTTCATCGCGAACGTCATTAGGTGTAAAGGTTTCCTGTGACCATGATCCAAAGCTATTGAGCATCAACGCTAAGATTAAGAGGCGTTCTAATTTCATTGTCTGCGAATTGATTGAAGTATCAATTTAGACGAAAATTAAATGATTGGAGAGCGCAAATTATTTGAATGGCATTTTCTAAGGACGCTCCGCTTAAATTCACCTCAACATCGGATTACGATACTATTCGTAGTGCAATGATTTTACAGGATTTGCTTTTGCCGTCTTGGTGGTCAGTATGACAACAGATACCAATGCGATGGTTAAAATCCCAAAACCAGTCCCAATAAATACATTCCAGCTTAATGAAGCTCGGTAGGCAAAATCATTTAACCACAGTGAAAGGAAGTACCATCCGATTGGCCAGGCTATT
>JAJCYL010000303.1 GCA_029262955.1 Cytophagales bacterium
CACCGGGGCCACCACCCTGGCGGCAACTACTATCAGTACTAATGATGCCGCTCTTAGCGTGAGTGGGTCGAATGCCGTAAACATTGCGGGTACCGGAAACTCTAACTTTACTGTTACCTCCGGTGATCTTGACTTAAATACCGTTACCGCAGGATCTGTTGATATAGACGGAATTGATGGAGTGACTATTGATGCGGCTGGGGCTAATACTATCGCTATCGGTACCAATGGCGGAGATACCGGTGGTATTGACATCGGTACCAATGCCGATGCAAGAACTATTACTGTAGGTAACGCTGCATCTACTCTTACTCAGATCAATGCTGCCTCGGTAGATATTAATGCAGGAGGTACCGGATTCAATATTGCAGGTGGTGCCGCTTCTGATGTAACTACTTCTGTAGGGGCACTCACTTTGACCGGATTTGCAGGAGAAACTGTCGGAAGTACTGGCAATACTACCAATTTGGTGGGATCCCTTAACGTTACTCAAAATGCTGACTTTGACAGTAACCTCAGTTTTGGAGGCGGGTCTGCTGTCTCTGATATTGATACTGACATTAACCTGGGTGGGGTCACGCCTTCTAATACTGACCTGGTAACGCAAACGGCTGTCAAAACTTATGTCGATAATAGATCAATGAACATTGACATCTCAGATGACACCAACCTTACAGCTGGAACGGGGGTAACATTAACCGACGATGCGCTGTCTCTGAGCACTGTTGCTGACCAGACAATTATGGGTAACACCAGTGGAGGTGTGGCAGCACCGATTGCACTTACCAATACTCAGATACGGACTATTTTGAATGTTGAAGATGGTTCTACTGCTGACCAGACTGATGAGGAAATTCAAGATGCTGCCTTTACTACTACTCTTGCCGGAACTGAAACTTTGATCGCCGTTGATTATGACGATGCAGGAGGAGCAATCAACTTTGTAGTTGATGACGACCTGTCACTTTATGACAACACTACTTCAGCTTTTATCTCTGCCGGAGCTGTTGACATCTCAGATGACACCAACCTTACTACAACCGCCGCTGATATTACATTGACTGGTGATAATCTCAGTTTGCCTAACGTAGGTCCAGGTGCAGGTGCCTTAGACGTTAATGCCGATAATGTATTTCTTGATAACATGACACTTGATGCCCAGGGTAGAGTAGTCTCTGTAGTTTTTGCGGCTCCTACCAGCGATAGAAGATTAAAAAAAGACATTGTCCCGTTAAAGAAAAGTCTTGATAAGATCCAAAAGATTGGTGGCTATAATTACCACTGGAAAGACACCACCAAAACTTCAGACCTTCAATTTGGGGTTATAGCACAGGAACTAAAAATGGTTTTTCCCGATCTTATTAGAAACAGACCTGATGGCTATATGGGAGTTGACTATTTCGGCCTCATCCCCATCCTCATCGAAGCCATCAAAGAGCAACAAAAACTAATTGAAGATCTTCGTATGGCTTTAGACGACGAGAAAACCTCCAAAGATGATCTCAAAGTCGCTCTGGATAGGCAGCAGAAATTGATTGAACTTCAGACTACCGCCATGCTTTCATTGCAAAATGAAAATCTGGGCATGAAGTCTGATATAGATGCAATTAAAGCGGCATTGGGTTTAAAAACGGAAGTGGAAGCGGTAAATCAAACTGAAGAGAAGTAATTGATCTAAAAGTCAATATGATGAAAAAACTAATCTTCCTAGTAGTCTTCTTATTTACTCAACGGTTATACGCCCAGGTCAGCATACAACCTTTGGCAACATTGTGGATAGGAGATGAGTCAAGTATGTCTATCGGAACAGACGTCAACAATGATGGTTCAATTCAAAACTTAGGATTAATGACCTTCTCACAGAATTGGACAAATACAAATACTTACAACGACGGCGATCTGGGAAGATTGGAAGCAAATGGTAGTGGCTCACAAATCATGAGCAACAACAACCAATCAGTAGGTACACTCAACGTTAACAGTGGCATCGAACTGACTCTGCTTGGAACCACATTCGAAATAAGGAAGGAGCTTAGCCTTATCAATGGCATTCTCCGGCTTGGTGATGGCACCTCGTTGGTTATTGCTGAGAGTGGCACCATCACCCGTGGCTCCATAAGTTCATTTGTGGAGGGAACTATTACCCAATTTGGTGGAGGTTCAAGGTTCTATCCATTGGGAATAGAAAGTTTCTACATGCCACTATCTCTGCTTGATATTCAAAATTCTGGAACCAGTCTCGAGATGTCGGTTAGGGTGGCTTTATACAGCGATGCCGGAGTTACTCCCCTACCCGGGCGTGGCGTGGTTGGAGTTTCGAATTACCACTACTGGGAAATCAATGAAATCAATGGCACTTTCTTTGATCCCACAAGCACCAATGGTAGTATCGTCCAGGCGTCATTTGACAATGCAAATATTAGCCCCACGGCCTTTGGGTCCACAATCAATGATTTTAGTAGGTCTGCTACTACTGTCGGATTAGTTCAATCTTCATCCTTGGAAGGGGAATATTTAAACATTAAAGGTGAACTCAGTGCGGATGATTTTAATGAAGACACTAGCGGGCCCAATAGTACCGGAACCGCCGAGTTTGGAACGATAGATACCGTAGACCCTGTTAATCAGATGTATGTTGGCGTTGGCTTGGTTGCTGCCTCAAACCCCGACGGAATTATATTCATACCATCAGCTTTTTCTCCTGCCGCAATTAATCCTGAAGATCAGACATTTAGGGTTTTCGCAGATAATATTCAAAATGATGGATTTAATGTTGTCGTTTTCAATTCATTTGGTGTGGAAGTTTATAGCGAAGACAATTTCCCTGATGCTACTACCATCGGTTGGGATGGCACAAATAAGAATGGAAAAGATGAACCAATGGGC